>JBGPBV010000006.1:0-83898 GCA_041481445.1 Vicinamibacteria bacterium | reverse complement strand
CGGCGTCCCCCACTACGCGGAGGACGGCACCTTCGTGGCCTACGTCGGCTCCGCGGTGGACATCACCGACCGCCGGCGGGCGCAGGACGAGCGGGAGCGGCTGCTCGCGGAGGCGGAGGCGGCCAGCCGGGCCAAGGACCAGTTCCTGGCCACGCTCTCCCACGAGCTGCGCACGCCGCTGAACGCGGTGGTGGGCTGGGCCCACATGCTGCGGTCCGGGAAGCTCGACGAGGCGGCCACCGCGCGCGCGGTGGAGACGATCGACCGCAACGCGCGCGCGCAGAGCCAGCTCATCTCGGACATCCTGGACATCTCGCGCATCGTGTCCGGGAAGCTGCGCCTGAGCGTGCGGCCGGTCGACCTCACGCCCGTGGTCGAGGCCGCCCTCGACACCGTGCGCCCGTCCGCGGAGGCGAAGGGGATCCACCTCCAGGCCATCCTCGACCCCGCTGCTGGCCCCGTCTCCGGCGACGCCGACCGCCTGCAGCAGGTGTTCTGGAACCTCCTGGCCAACGCGGTCAAGTTCACGCCCCGCGAGGGCCGCGTCCTGGTGCGCCTGTCCCGCATCGACTCCCACGTCGAGCTGAGAGTGGAGGACACCGGGATCGGCATCGCCGCCGAGTTCATGCCGCACGTCTTCGAGCTGTTCCGCCAGCGCGACGGGTCGCCCTCGCGCCAGCACGGAGGGCTGGGCCTGGGCCTGGCCCTCGTGAAGCACCTCGTGGAGCTGCACGGGGGAAGCGTCGAGTGCGCGAGCCCGGGGGAGCGGATGGGGGCCGTCTTCTCGGTGAAGCTGCCCCTCATGATTGCCACGCTGCGGGAGGGCGTGCACCCGACGGCGGAGACGAGCGGCGACCTGCGGGCTCCCTCGCTGGAGGGCGTTGCCGTCCTCGTGGTGGACGACGACCCCGACGCGCGCCGCCTGATCGCGGCGTTGCTGGAGGAGCGGGGAGCGCGCGTGCGCACGGTCGGGTCCTCCGCGGAGGCCCTGGTCGCCCTGGAGGCGGAGCGGCCGGACGTGCTGGTCAGCGACATCGAGATGCCCGGCGACGACGGCTACGCTCTCATGCGCGCCATACGCCAGCTTCCCCCCGAGCGCGGCGGGCGCGTTCCCGCCGCCGCCCTGACCGCCTACGCCCGCACCGAGGACCGCATGCAGGCCCTGCTCGCGGGGTTCCATCTCCACATGCCCAAGCCGGTGCAGCCCGCGGAGCTGGCCGCCGTCGTGGCCAGCCTGGCCGGCCGGACGCGGTAGACGGAACCTCCCGGCCCTCCCCCCCGTATGGATCTTGCTGGGCCGGAACCCGCTGGGCGGGCCCACCGACGGCCCTCTCGCGGTCACGTTCGTCGAACGATTGAATTAAGATGAGCGACTCCGGAGGATCCGCCGTGACCGATCTCAAGGGCGACCTGGCCTCGCTGCGCATCGACCGCGAGCGCCCCGCCCGGAGCCCCTGGCGCTGGCCGCTGTTGCTCCTGGTCCCCCTCCTGGTGGGTCTGGGCGCGCTCTACACCGTCCGCGCCCGGGACGCCCTCCGCGCCGTCCCCGTGGAGACGGCCGCCGCCACCTTGACCAGCGGGAGCTCCGGCTCCGGCGGCTCGCCCGTGCTGGCCGCCTCCGGGTACCTGGTGGCGCGGCGCAAGGCGGTGGTGTCGGCCAAGATCCAGGGCCGGCTGGCCGAGCTGCGCGTGGAGGAAGGCAGCCGCGTGCGCGAGGGGGAGCTCATCGCGCGGCTGGAGAGCAGCGACTACGAGGCGCAGGTGAAGCGGGCCCGCGCTTCCGTCGAGCGCGCGGAGGCCGACCTGGCCGAGAACGAGCGCCAGGCGCGGCTGGCGGGGAGGCTGGCCGCCGAGAAGGTGGTTTCGCAGGACACGCTGGACGCCGCGGACAGCCGCGTGCGCATCGCCCAGGCCGCCCTCAGCCAGGCGGGCGCCGACCTGAGCTACGCGGAAGCGCAGCTGGCCAACACCCGGATCCTCGCGCCCTTCACCGGCGTGGTGGTGAAGAAGATGGCCGAGGTCGGGGAGAGCGTGGCCCCGATCCCTCCCGGCGTGAACCTCTCGACCTCCTCGGGCGCGATCGTGGCCCTGGCCGACCTCGACACCCTGGAGACGGAGGTGGACGTCAGCGAGTCCAACGTGGCGCGCCTGGTGCCCGATCAGCCGGCGGAGGTGACGGTGGAGGCCTTCCCCGATCGCACCTACAAGGCGGTCCTCCGCCAGGTCATCCCGACCGCCGATCGCACCAAGGCCACCGTACAAGTCAAGGTCACCCTGCTCGACAAGGACCCGCAGCTCCGGCCGGAGATGAGCGCGAAGGTGCAGTTCCTGGAGCCGCGCAAGGCCGCGGCGGCCGGAGCCTCGCCGGGGCCGGCGGCCGTGATCAGCGCGCCGGCGGCTGCGGTCGTGCAGCGCGACGGGCGGCCGGTCGTCTTCGAGGTCGTCCAGGGCCGCGCCCGGCAGCGCGGGGTGGTGGCGGGCCCCGAGAGGCAGGGTCAAGTCGTGGTCAAGGAGGGCCTCCGGGGGACGGAGACCCTCGTCGTGCGTCCTCCGGACACGCTCAAGGACGGGGACGCAGTGAGGACTAAAGGATGAATGCACAAGTGGAGCCCGCCCAGGCGGCGGCGGCGTCGCCGGCCGGCCTCATGGTCGACGTGCGCGGAGTGCGGAAGGTCTATCACCGGGACGCCCAGGAGATCACCGTCCTCGACGGCATGGACCTGCAGGTGCCGGCGGGGGAGTTCGTGGCCCTGATGGGGCCGTCCGGCTCGGGCAAGACGACCCTGCTCAACCTGATCGCCGGCATCGACCGGCCCACCTCCGGGCAGGTGGTGGTGGCCGGCACCGACGTCGCGCGGCTGAGCGAGAGCGAGCTGGCGCGCTGGCGGAGCCGCCACGTGGGGTTCATCTTCCAGTTCTACAACCTCATCCCCGTCCTGCGGGCGGTGGAGAACGTGGAGCTCCCCCTGCTCCTCACCAGCCTCTCCAAGCGGGAGCGGCGCGAGCGCGCCCTCACCGCGCTGAAGATCGTCGGCCTCACCGACCGCTCCGGCCACTACCCCCGCCAGCTCTCCGGCGGGCAGGAGCAGCGGGTGGCCATCGCGCGGGCCATCGTGGGCGACCCCAGCGTGCTCGTGGCCGACGAGCCGACGGGAGACCTCGACGCCAAGAGCGCGGAGGACATCCTCAACCTGATGGAGAGCCTCAACCGCGACTTCCACAAGACGATCGTCATGGTGACCCACGACCCGCGCGCGGCCTCGCGCGCGCACGTCCAGCACCACCTCGACAAGGGCGTGCTGAGGAGGGATTGAGGCCATGAAGCGCGGCTACCAACCCAACCACGGCACTTTCCCTCCCCCCGGATGTGGGGGAGGGATAGGGAGGGGGGGTCGATAATGAAGTTCGCGCCCTTCGTCCTGAAGCACCTGCGGCGGAACTGGATCCGCACGCTCTCCACCGTGATCGCCATGTCCGTCTGCATCTTCCTGTTCTGCACCCTGCAGACGGTGCTGGCCTCCATCAACGACATGCTGGCCAGCACGAGCGCGAACCGGCTCATCAGCCGCAACGCGGTCAGCCTGGTGTTCAGCCTTCCCCTGTCCTACCAGTCGCGGATCTCCGCCATACCGGGGGTCAAGAGGGTGGCCACCACCGCCTGGTTCGGCGGCTCCCTGCCCGCCAAGAAGGAAGGCAAGGCCGACGAGGGCGCCGACACCACCACGGACTGGAGCAAGTTCTTCCCGAACATGGCGGTGGAGGCGGAGCCCTACTTCGCGATGTACCCCGAGTTCGAGATCCCGCCCGACCAGTACCGCGCCTTCCTGGGGGACCTCAAGGGCGCGGTCATCGGGCGCAAGCTCGCGAGCAAGTACAACTGGAAGATCGGCGACCACTTCTTCCTGGAGAGCTTCATCCCGCCCTACCGGAAGAAGGACGGGCCGTTCGAGTTCACGGTGCAGGCGATCTTCGATACCGATCCCGTCAAGCACCCGAACACGGACAGCAACCTGATGCTGTTCCACTTCAAGTACCTCTACGAGGCGACCGGGCGCACCCTCGCCGCGGGGACCTACAACATCGAGATCGCCGACGCGTCCCAGGCGGGGGCGGTGAGCAAGGCCATCGACGCCGCCTTCGAGAACAGCGACGCCCAGACGCACACCGAGACCGAGCAGGCCTTCACCGCCAGCTTCATCTCGATGGCGGGCAACCTGGCCTTCCTCCTCAACAGCATCGGCCTGGCCGTGAGCTTCACGATACTGCTGGTCACCGCCAACACCATGAGCATGGCCGTGCGCGAGCGGCGGACGGAGATCGCGGTCCTGAAGACCCTCGGCTTCTCCAGCCTCCAGGTCATGGGGCTCATCGTGACGGAGGCGGTGCTGCTCGGGGCCCTGGGCGGCGGTCTCGGCATCGGCGGCAGCCAGGGCCTGATGTGGTTCCTCACCAGCACCCCCGGCATCAAGGACATGCTGGCCGGCATCGGCCTGAGCGAGCTGCACCTCAAGCCCCTCATCGGCGCCCTCGGCTTCAGCGTGTCCCTGGCCCTGGGCCTGGGCGCCGGCTTCGTGCCCGCCCTGAACGCCTACCGGGCGAGGATCACCGACATGCTGAGGACGGTCTGATGGCGCTCCCCCTGTCGTACAACGTCCGCAACGTCCGCAACCGCTGGAAGGTCACCCTGCTCGCCGTCTCCGGCATCGCGCTGGTGGTGGCGGTGTTCACGGTGCTGATGGCCATGTCGGAGGGCTTCGCCATCGCCCTGCGCGCCACCGGCCGATCCGACAACGCCATGGTCATACAGCGCGGCTCCGCCTCCGAGCTGACCTCGTGGATCCCCCTCGACCAGCGCAGCATGATCGTCGTGCGGGAGGAGGTGGCGCGGGGGACGGACGGGCAGCCGCTGGCCTCGCCGGAGGACGTCGTCGTCACCATGAAGCCGAAGAAGGACGGCGAGCCGACCAACATCACCGTCCGGGGGGTGACGCCCCGGGCCTTCGAGGTGCGTAGCGGGATCCAGATCCTGCACGGCCGCAACTTCACGCCCGGCCTGTACGAGGTGATCGTGGGCGACAAGATCGCCGCCCGCGTGCAGGGCCTCGAGATCGGCTCGAAGGTGAAGCTCCAGAAGCACGACTGGCAGGTGGTGGGCACCTTCTCGTCGCAGGGGGGCGCCTTCGAGAGCGAGGTCTGGGGCGACGCCGAGGTCATGGCGGCCGACTTCGGGCGCAGCGGGGGCTCGAACGCGATGAGCGTGCGGCTCAAGCCGGGGACCGACGTGGCCTCCCTCGACCGCTGGATCCGCTCCAACCCGCAGATGCAGCTCCAGGCGGTGTCGGAAAAGAAGTACTACGACGACCAGGCCGGCCCCCTGGCCAAGGTCCTGCGCATCCTCGCCAACTTCGTGGCCCTGATCATGGGCGTGGGCGCGGTGTTCGGGGCCATGAACACGATGTACGCGATCGTGGCCGCGCGCACCCGCGAGATCGGGACCCTGCGCGCGCTCGGGTTCTCCCGCCGCTCGATCCTGTTCTCGTTCGTGGTGGAGTCGGTGACGCTGGCCCTGCTCGGCGGCGCCGTCGGCTGCCTGCTCGCCGTCCCCATGAACGGCTACTCGACGGGCACCGGGCAGACCCAGAGCTTCAGCGAGATCGCGTTCGCCTTCCGGATCACCCCGCCCATCGTGGGGGTGGCCCTCGCCTTCGCGGTGATCATGGGGATCGTCGGCGGCCTGCTGCCGGCGGTGCGGGCGGCGCGGCTGCCGATCACCTCGGCGCTGCGGGAGGCGTGACCGGCCGGGGTCGGCGCGCAGGTCCGCGCTGACCCCTCCCTGCGGTCCTGCGGCCGCCGCCGGGTTCGGCGGTTCCCGTCTGACCGTGACCGCAGCGAAGTAACGACCCGGACGCAAGTTCCAGCCCCACCACCATTTCGACGCAGACGCCCGCGCGGTTCCGGTGCGCCCGTTGGACCACGCACCGTAACTTACGTGTTGTTACTTGACCCCGGCCTCTCCTGAGACCCAGTGTTGCGGTATTCCCGGCGGACCCGGAGGCCGGTTTGCCGGCAAACACGCCCAACACCACAGCGGGTACCGCCGCGGCTGAGGCACTGGGAGGACGAGTGATGACGAGCATGACGAAGACGGTCGCGCTGTTCCTGACGTCCATGGTCATCGTGGGGCTCGGGTCGAGCGCGGCCCTTGCCCAGGCTCCGGCGGCGACGCCCGCCCCGGGCGCCATACCGAAGCCGGCCACGCTGGGCCTCGCCGTGTATCCCGGCTCGGGCCAGGATGCGGCCAAGCAGGGCAAGGACGAGAGCGAGTGCTACACCTGGGCCCGGCAGCAGACCGGGATCGACCCTACGGCCACTCCGGCTCCCCCCGCCGCGGCCGACGCCCCCAAGGGAGGGGCGGTCAAGGGCGCGGCCCGCGGGGCGGCGAAGGGAGCCGCCGTCGGCGCGGTCGGCGACGACGACCGACAGCGTGACGACGGCAACCTTGACGCCGGAGAGGGCGCGGCGGCGGGCGCGGTGGCCGGGGCGGCCAAGGGACGCCGGGCCCAGAAGAAGGCCGGCAAGCAGGCCGAGGCCCAGGCGAAGCAGGCCGCGCAGACCCAGGACGCCGCGTCGAAGGACACGTTCAAGAAGTCCTGGGGCGCCTGCCTCGAGGGTCGCGGCTACAACGTGAAGTAGCGCTCGCCGCCCATCGTCATGAGCGCGAAGTCGGTCGATCCGTCGGTCGCGCTGTCCTTCGCCGACGACGTGGCGCTTCGGCTCCAGTCTCAACCCCATCGTCGTGCGGCAGCACTGCCCCTGCCCTCTTCGTCGGAGGCTGGGCGCTCGGCCAGCCTTGGCTCTTCTGGCTGGCGCCGATCATCGGGGCCGCCGCGGCCGGCGTCGTCGGCCGCGGGAGGGGCGAGGCCGACGGCCAGTAGAGACGTCGGAGCCAGGTTGGCCGCGCCCCCCGTGGGCGCGTCAGTCGAGCGAGCGCAGCGGGAAGACCTCGACGTCCACCTGCGAGGCGTAGTGGACGAGGGGATCGCCCTTCGGCCGCACGAGGCCGGCGGCGGCGACGAGGTCCTCCTCGAGCCCGCTGACCGTGGCCGGCTGCAGCGGATACGGCGCGTGGTGCACGCGACCCTGGTAGAGCCGGCGGCCGTCCGTGGCGTAGAGGACGTACCGCTCGGCCAGGAAGTGCTCGAGGGTGCCCGGCGCCGCCGGCGCGACCGTCCCCCGCGGCCCGTACTCGACCGCGCAGGTCGCGGGCAGCGGCCCGGGCGCGATCCGGCGGGAGCGGAAGCGCACGCGGCTCTCTCCGAGCTCCTCCGCGCGCATGTCCGCGAGCCGATACCCGAGCTTGAAGAGGGTCCGCGCGACGCCGACGGCGATGCGGCTGGACGCGTCCAGGCTGAAGAACCACACGCCGGGGTCACGGCCGCCCGCGTGCACGTAGGTGCGAACGTTGACCTCGTCGAAGCGCGAGACCCCGGGCACGGGCGGAAGGAAGACCGGCCGGGCCCCGGTGACGACGAAGGGGACGAGGCCCACCCATGCCTGGCCCTGGTAGGTGTCGACCGTGAGCCCGCTCGGCACGAGGCGCTGTACGTCGTCCGGCGGGAGGGGCCAATGAAGGAAACCCAGCCGCGCCCAGCGCTGGCGCATGACCGCGCGGCCGGCTGGCCTCCGCGTGGGTGCGATCCGGTCGATCAAGACCTCGGCGGTCATGGCGCGGGCCTGTGGTGCCTCCAGTTACTTGCCGACGAGCCGCTTCGAGAGGAATTCCAGGCTCGCCGGCAGCACGGCCCGGACATACTCGTAGCCGTGATCGCCGGGCTTGAGGCTGAACTCGTGGGCGATCCCGCGCGCGGCCAGCCTCCGGTGCATCTCCTCGTGGCCCTTGCCGAGCCCGTAACGGTCGTGATCGCCGCAGTCGAAGGACAGGGCGGGCACGGCCCGCGCGTCGGCGCGGTCGGCCCAGGCCAAGGGGTCGTTCTCGCGCCACAGCGTCATGTCCGGCGGCTCTCCGAACACGCGGGCGAAGGCGGCGAGCTGATAGGGATCGGCGCCCTGTCCCGGCCGCGGCGGAGCGGCGAGCAGCATCGCGCTGTGGGTGGCCACCGCCGCGTAGAGGTCGGGATGGCTGAGCGCGATGCGGAGCGCGGCGTACCCGCCCATCGAGACCCCGAAGAGGGCGCGGCCCGAGCGCTCCTTGCGGACGCGGAAGCTGGATTCCACGAAGGCGATCGTGTCCTGGGTGACGAGGTCCTCGTAGCGTCCCAGCGGGGAGTTGACGAAGAAGGAGTTGCCCGCGTCCACCGTGATCAGCACGAACTCGGGCACCGTCTTCTGGGCCCACAGGCCGTCGAGGATCGGGGCCAGCCCGCGCCGCTCCCAGAACTGGGAGCTCTCGAAGAGTCCGTGCAGCGCATAGACGACGGGGTAGGGCTTCGAGCCGGAGGCGTAGGAGGGCGGGAGCTGCACGGCATAGCCGACGTCCTTGTCCAGGGCCGCGGAGTGGAAGGTCCCCGTCCGTACTTCGGCGGGCGCGGGACGGACGGCGGCGGCCAGGGCCACGGCGACCAGCGTCGAGACGAGTCGGGTCCTCACGATGTCCTCCGCGCCGCGCGCGCCCGGCGGCCCAGGTGCCGATTGATCTCGGCGAGCACGGCGTCGAAGCCGGCGGCGGTCAGCTTGCCGGTGAACGTGTTCTGCTGCGACGGATGATAGGAGGCGAACAGCCGCAGGCCGCCGCCGAGGTCGTGGCTCCGGCCGTGGCCGAAGGCGAGCGCCTTGCGGGCGGGGAGGCGCCCGGCCTGCCGGAGGAGCGCGACCACGGCGTCCTGGCTGACCTTGCCCAGGGCGAGCACCGCGCGCAGCCGGGAGAGCAGGCGCCATTCGCGCGCCAGGTACTCGCGGCAGCGGCCGATCTCTTCGGGCTGCGGGCGGTTGGCGGGCGGCGCGCAGCGGGCGGCCGCCGCCACGTAGCAGTCGACCAGGGCCAGCCCGTCGCCGCGCGACACCGAGGTCGGCTGGCTGGCGAATCCCGCGCGGTGCAGGGCCGCGAACAGGAAGTCGCCGGAGCGGTCGCCGGTGAAGATGCGCCCGGTGCGGTTGCCGCCGTGGGCGGCGGGGGCGAGGCCGACGATGAGCAGGGCCGCCGCGGGGTCGCCCCATCCGGGAACGGGACGGCCCCAGTACTCCTCGTCCTGGAAGCGGCGCACCTTGACGCGAGCCACCTCCCGGCACCAGGCGCGCAGGCGCGGGCAGCGCTCGCACGACACCACGTCCCGGGTGACGCGGGCCAGGCTGTCACGCGCGGGCACGGCCATGGGCAGATCCACGGCGGGCGGGGTCACGAGAGGAAACGGAAGGGGCCGGCCCTAGCGCCGCTTGCCCCCGGCGGCGGCCTTGGGCGCGCGCAAGGTCCGGGCCTCGGACGGGGCCGCCCGCGCCGCCTTCCTGGGCGTCTTGGCTACCGCCGCCGGCGGCTCCACCGCGCGGGGTCCCTTCTGGGCGAGGCTGGCCTTGAGCGCCTCCATGAGGTCGATGATCTGTCCCTTCGGAGCCTCGGGCGCGGCCGCCGTGACCTCCTGGCCCTCGACCTTGCGCTGGATCGCCTCGTGATAGCGCGCGCGCACCTCGTCGACGTAGGTCTCGGGCTTGAACTCGTCGGTGGCGATCTGCTCGATGAGCTGGATGGCCAGCTTCAGCTCCGGCTCCTTCACCACGGCGTCGCCGACCGGGATCTCGGTGAAGGGCCGCACCTCGTCCGCGTAGTGCAGGACCTGCATCACGAGGCCGTTGTCGATGGGCCGCATGAGCGTGAGGTACTGCTTGCCGCGGGCCGCCCACTTCGCGAGCGCGCAGCGGCCGGTCTGCCGCATGGCCTCCGCGAGCAGGCGGTAGGCCTTCTCGCCCCCCTTGTCCGGACCGAGGTAGTAGGCCCCCTCGAAATAGATGGGGTCCACCTTGGCCAGGGGGACGAACTCGGTGATCTCGATCGTCTTGCTCGCCTCCTCCCCCATGGCCTTGATCTCGTCTTCGGTGAAGACGACGTACTGGTCCTTGGCGAACTCGTACCCCTTGACCATCTGGTCGCGGGTCACGATCTCGTCGTCCTTGGGGCAGATGTACTGCTGCTTCAGGCGCGAGTGGCACTTCTCGTGGAGGAGGTTGAACGAGACCGCCGCCTGGGACTCGCTGGCGGCGTAGAGGCGGATGGGAACGGTGACGAGCCCGAACGAGATCGTCGCCGTCGACATCGAGCGCGCGACCATGGCGACATCATACCACGACCATGCAAGTCCATGACTTTGAAGACATTCGGCGGCCCAGGTATCTGGTCGGCGCTCAGGCCCTTACCGCCCGGAACGTGACCGAACGGACCTTCCCGTCGAGGTCGCCCAGGCCGAGGCCCCACCGCGCGAGCAGGCCGGACAGCTCGTCCGGCGCCGCCTCGTGCATGGCGGCAAGGTAGTCGACGTCGCGGACCACCTCGACGCCGGCGAAGCCCGCCTCGCGGACGAGCCGGAAGTAGTCCTCGCGCAGATCGGCTCCGGAGATGCACCCGACGTAGGCCATCACGTCCTTCTCGACCGCCGGCGGGAGCGCGCCGTCGAGGACGATGTCGGAGATCACGAGGCGGCCTCCCGGCCGGAGCACGCGCGAGGCCTCCACGAACACCGCGCGCTTGTCCGGGACCAGGTTGATCACGCAGTTGCTCGTGACCGCGTCGACGGAAGCGTCCGCGAGGGGCAGGGCCTCCAGCCGTCCCAGCCTGAACTCGACGTGGCCGAGGCCGAGCCGGGCGGCGGCGGCGCGCGCCTTGTCGATCATGGCCGGCGTCATGTCGACTCCGATGACGCGCCCGTCCGGTCCGACCTGGCGCGCGGCCAGGAAGGCGTCGAGGCCGGGACCCGAGCCGAGATCGAGGACGGTCTCTCCCGGACGGAGGGCGAGGAACGCGAGCGGCGCCCCGCATCCGAGGCCGAGGTTTGCGTCCGGCGGCACCTGGGCCAGCTCCTCCGGCCGGTAGCCGAGACCGAGCGCGATCGTTCCTTCCGGAGAGCCGCAGACGCCCTTGGGCCCGCAGCAGCCCGGCTCCTGGCCCTCCGCGATGCGGCCATATCGTTCGCGCACGGCATTCACGAGCCGCTCGGCCTCAGGGCCGGCGGCGAGGGTGACGGGTCTGGGATCCATGGCGTTTCCTTTCTCTTGTCTTTCCTGCCCCCGGCGCCGCCGGCGGACAGGCTCCTTCCTCGCAGCAATGCTCGGTGAGGAAGGACATCAGGGCGCCCATGCGCCCGTAGTCGGCGGCGTAGACGATCGAGCGGCCGTGCCGCCGCGACGTCAGCAGCCCGGCCCGGCTCAGCGCGGAGAGGTGGAAGGACAGGGTGGTCGCGGGGATGCCGAGGCGCGCGGCGACCTCGCCCGCGGCCAGGCCGGCCCGGCCCTGCCGCACGAGCAGCCGGAACAGCTCCAGCCGGGAGGGCTGGGCCAGCGCGCCCAGGGCGGCCACCGCCTGTTCCACTTCCATACTTCCAGGATACTAGAATTATCGAAACAAGATGTCAAGCCCCTCCGCCCCGCGAGCGGGGAGCCCCCGGCCGGCCAGGGCGGCGGTATGCTCGGCCCGTGCCTCCCTCCTGGCTCCTCTACGGCGCGAGCGGCTACACCGGCGAGCTGGCCGCCCGGCAGGCGGTGGCGGCGGGGGAGCGTCCGGTGCTGGCCGGGCGGAGCGCGGAGGCGGTGGGCGGCCTGGCCGCGGAGCTCGGCCTCGAGCACCGCGTCTTCGCCCTCGAGGATCCGGCCGCGGTCGACCGCGGGCTCTCGGGCATGGCCCTCGTCCTCCACTGCGCGGGGCCGTTCTCGCGGACGGCCGCCCCCATGGCCGAAGGGTGCCTGCGCGCCCGTGCCCACTACCTCGACATCACCGGCGAGATCGAGGTCTTCGAGGGCCTGGCCGCGCGGGCGGAGATGGCGCGGCGGGCGGGGGTCGTCCTGCTCCCGGGCGTGGGCTTCGACGTCGTCCCTTCCGACTGCCTGGCCGCCCACCTGCATCGCCGGCTCCCCTCCGCCACCCACCTCACCCTCGCCTTCCAGGGCTCCGGGCGGCTCTCGCGCGGCACCCTGACCACGATGGTCGAGAACCTCCATCGCGGAGGGGCCGTCCGCCGCGACGGGCGGATCGTCCGCGTCCCTGCCGGCTGGAAGACACGCCCGATCGATTTCGGCCAGGGACCCGTTCCCGCCGTCACGATCCCGTGGGGCGACGTGGCCACCGCGTACTACACGACGGGGATCCGGAACGTCGAGGTCTACACGACGGCGTCGGCGTCGATGCGCCGCACCTTCCGGCTCACTCGGCTCCTGGCCCCCCTCCTGGCCACGCGTCCCGTCCAGGCCCTGCTCAAGGGCCGCGTCCGGTCGGGTCCGCGCGGGCCCAGCGCCGAGCATCGCGCGCGGGCGAGGAGCCGTCTCTGGGGCGAAGCGCTCGACGCCGGCCAGTCCGTGGTCTCGCGCCTGGAGACCCTGGAGGGCTACGAGCTCACGGCGCGCACGGCCGTCCTCGCCGTGCAGCGCGTGCGTGCGGGCGGGGTGGCCCCCGGCTTCCAGACCCCGGGCCGCGCCCTGGGTCCCGACTTCATCCTGGAGATCGAGGGCACGTCACGCGGCGATGACCCGCCACGCCCTGTGTAGGATGGAGGGGTGACGCCGCCTCTCGACCTGCTCGTGGTGGGCGCGGGCCCCTCCGGCCTCGCCACCGCCATCGCCGCCCACCAGGCGGGCCTGGCCTACGAGGTCGTGGAGAAGGGCGTGCTCGTCAACTCCATCTTCCACTTCCCGCGCCACATGACGTTCTTCACCACCGCCGAGCTGCTCGAGGTCGGCGGCCTCCCGTTCGTGACGCCGTACGAGAAGCCGACCCAGGCCGAGGGCCTGAAGTACTACCGGAAGGTCGTGGACGCCTACGCCCTGCGCGTGACCCTGGGCGAAGAGGTGGTGGGCCTGGCCGTGGTGGATCGGCCGGGCGCGCCGGCGCGGTTCGAGGTCGAGACGCGGGGTGGGGAGGCCGGACGATCGGTCCGGCGCGCGCGCAACGTCGTCTTCGCCACCGGGTACTACGACCATCCCAATCGCCTGGACGTGCCCGGCGAGGACCTGCCGCACGTCTCCCACTACTACACGGAGCCGCACGCCTACTTCCGGAAGCGGGTGGTGGTGGTGGGCGGCAAGAACTCGGCGGCCATCGCCGCCCTCGAGCTCCATCGGGCCGGGGCCCGGGTGACGCTCGTGCACCGTCGCCCCCAGCTCGCCGACTCGATCAAGTACTGGATCCGGCCCGACATCGAGAACCGCATCAAGGAGGGCTCGATCCCCGCGCGGTTCGGGACGTGGGTGAGAGAGATCCGGGAGCGCACGGTGGTGCTCGCCTCCGCGGAGGAAACCGACGAGATCCCGGCCGACCAGGTCTTCCTGCTCACCGGCTACTACCCGGACACGAGCCTGCTCGCCCGGGCCGGCGTGCGCATCGACGCGGCCACGCTCGTCCCCGAGCACGACCCCGCCACTCTGGAGACGAACGTGCCGGGGCTGTTCCTGGCCGGCGCCCTCGTGTCCGGGAAGCAGACGAGCCGCATCTTCATCGAGAACGGCCGCTTCCATGGCGAGGCGATCGTGGGCGCCATCACCGGCCGCGTGCTCACCGCCCGCGAGTGACCGCGCGGGCCTGATCACCCCGCGGCGGGCGCGTCCTGGACACGGGCGGCGAAGGTGGCCGCGAACTCGGGGCCGCGCGCCTCGTCCTCGTGCTTGAAGAACACGAACGCCCGCTCCCAGGGCTGGGCGCGGACGCGCCCGGCCCAGGCGGCGAGGTCGGCTTCGGTGTAGGCGGTCCGGCGGAGGCGCAGGTAGCCCCAGGACGCGGTCACCGCGACATCCCCGAGCGGCTCCTCGTCGGTGTCGGCCAGGCACCAGGCGGCCCCCTTGGCCCTGAGCTCGTCCCGC
Organism: Vicinamibacteria bacterium; assembly: GCA_041481445.1. Lineage (GTDB taxonomy): Bacteria > Acidobacteriota > Vicinamibacteria > Fen-336 > Fen-336 > AA29. Next base: position 69,891 of record JBGPBV010000006.1, on the reverse strand, counting down.
ACCTCGTCGTCGAACCAGGAGGCGTGGCGGAACTCGAACGCCGCCGGAGGCTGCTCGGGCAGCAGGGCGAGGAACGCGCGCAGCCGGTCGGCGTCCTTCTTCATGTAGGGCGGGAGCTGGAACAGGAGGGGGCCCAGCCGGGGACCGAGCGCGCGCGCCGTCTCCAGGAAATAGGAGAGGTCCCCGCCCACGTCGCCCAGGCGCTTCTGGTGCGTGATGCGCTGGGGCGCCTTGAGGACGAACGTGAATCCTTCCGGCGTCTGGTCGGCCCACTTCCGGAGGAGGTCGGGGGAGGGCATCCGGTAGAAGGTGTTGTTGACCTCGACGGTGGGGAACCGGGACGCGTAGAAGGCGAGCATGTCCGCCTCCCTGGTCTTCTCCGGGTAGAAGCGTCCCTTCCACTCCTTGTAGCTGTAGCCGCTGGTTCCGGTCAGGACGTGCATGCGGTCGCGGGGGCTAAGCTAGCACGATGGCCGCTCGGCACGTGTTGTGGCTCCTGCCCGACGAAGACATCCGGGCCCGCGCGGCGGCCCTCATCGACGCGCTGGCGAGCGACCTCGGGACGCCGCGGTTCGCGCCGCACGTGACGCTCCTGGCCGGGCTGACCCTCGTTCCGGACGAGATCGTCGCGCGGGCGCGCGGCCTGGTCCGCTCGCTCCGTCCGATCAGCGTGACCCTGGGCGCCGTCTCCACGCGCGCCGAGTACTTCAAGGCGCTCTTCGTAGAGGTCGAAGACGCGCGTCTGCACCAGATGCACGCGCGGGCGGCGGCGGCGATGGGCGTCCCGGCCGATCCCGAGTACCGGCCGCACCTGAGCCTGCTCTACGGCGAAATGCCGGCGGCCGCCAAGGAGCCGCTGCGCGATCGCGTGGGCCGTCGCTGGGACGTGCCCTGTGTGCTCGAAGGCCTGTCCGTGATCTGCTACGAGGGACCGCCGTCGTCGTGGGTGACGCGGGCCACTCTTCCGCTCTAGCCCTCATCACGACAGCGGTCGACGGCCTGGCGAAGGCTCTCGCGGACGGCGGCGGGATCGGTGCCGCCGACGAGCGTGCGCGTCCGGACCGCGCGCTCGGGATCGAAGAGCGCGTCTGCATCGGCGGCCAGGCGCGGATGGTCCTTCGCCAGCGCGCGCCGGGCCGTCTCGCGGAGCGAGGTCCCCGTCTTCCGCGCCTCCGCGACCAGGCCCGCCACCACGCCGTGAGCCTTGCGGAAGGGCACGCCGTCGCGGGCGAGCGCCACCGCCAGACCGGCCGCCATCATCTCTTCCCGTCCCGCCGCGCGGCGCATGGCCTCGCGCTCGAGGGCGAGCCCGGCCACCACGCCGCGCACGACCCGCACGGAGACGGCCACGGTGTCCGCGACGTCGAAGACCGCCTCCTTGTCCTCCTGCAGGTCCTTCTGGTAGCCGGCGGGGAGCGACTTCATGAGGGCGAGCAGGCGGACCACGCCCGCCTGCGCCCGCGCCGCCTTGCCCCGCACCAGCTCCAGGGCGTCCGGGTTCTGCTTCTGCGGCATCAGGCTCGACCCGGTGGTGAAGGCCTCCGGGAGCCGGAAGAAGCCGAACTCCGGCGACGAGAGCCAGATGAGGTCCTCGGCCAGACGGCTCAGGTGCGTCTGGAGCTGGGCGGCCGCGAACACGAACTCGGAGGCGAAGTCGCGGTCCATCACGGCGTCGAGCGCGCTCGGCGAGACGGACTCGAAGCCCAGGTCGCGGGCCAGCGCGTCGCGGTCCAGGGGGATCGCCGTCCCCGCCAGGGCGCCCGAGCCGAGGGGGAGGACGTTGACCCGGCGACGCGCGTCGGCCAGGCGCTCGAAGTCCCGCACCAGCCCCCAGGCATGCCCGGCCGCGAAGTGGCCGAAGGTGATCGGCTCCGCCATCCGTGTGTGCGTGAAGCCGGGCATCACGGCGTCCGCCCCCTCCGTTCCCTTCTCGGCCAGCGCGCGCACGAGGGCGGCGGTGTCACCGCGCAGCGAGTCGATGGCCCCGCGGATCCACAGCCGGAGGGCCGTCACCGACTGCTCGTTGCGGCTGCGGCCCAGATGGCCCTGCCCGGCGAGGTCGCCGATCTTCTCGGTCAGCCGGGCTTCCACCCAGCTGTGGATGTCCTCCTCTGTCGCCGCGCGCAGCGCGGCATCCGTGGCCTCCGCGAGCACGGCCGCGAGCCCCCCATCGAGCGCGGCCGCGTCCGCCGCGGAGATCGCGCTCGCTCGCGCGAGCGCGACGACATACGCGCGCGAGGCCGCGATCTCCTCGCGCACGAGCCGCCGATCGAAGGGGAGCGAGCGGTTGAACTCCCAGAACTCGCGGTCGGGCGCGCCCTCGTAGTTGCCGCCCCAGAGCTTGAGGGGCCCGGGGGCGGCCGGGTCGTTCGTCATTCAGCTCCGGTAGTGCGCGTTGATGTCGACGTACCCGCGCGTGAGGTCGCAGGTCCACATCCATCCGCTGGCCTCTCCGGCGTGGAGGTCGATGCGGAGACGCACGGGGTCAGCGGTCATCGCGCGGTGGGCCTCCTCCTCGTCGTACGCCCGCGCCCGTCCGCCCTCGGCCACCCACACCGGCCCGAGGTGGATGTCCACGCGGCCCACGTCCACCGCGACCCCCGAGCGTCCGAGGGCGGCCAGGATGCGGCCCCAGTTGGGGTCGCCGCCGTGCAGCGCCGTCTTCACCAGGGGCGACTCCGCGACCGTGCGCGCGATGCGGTCGGCCTCGGCCGCGCTGCCCGCGCCGTCCACGCGCACCTCCGCGATCCGGGTGGCCCCCTCGCCGTCGCGCACGATCATCTCGGCCAGGCCGCGGGCGGCGGCGGTGAGCGCCCCCCGCAAGGCCTCGTAGTCGCGTCCCTCGCCCACGATGGCGGGCGCGGGCACGGCCCCGCTGGCGAGCACGACCGCCATGTCGTTGGTCGAGGTGTCGCCGTCCACGGTGATGCGGTTCAGGCTCTCGCCGACCGCCGCCCGCAGGGCGCGCGCGAGGAGGGGGGGCGCCACTCCGGCGTCCGTCGTGAGGACGCAGAGCATGGTGGCCATGTTGGGGGCGATCATGCCCGCGCCCTTGGCCATCCCGCCGACGCGCGCGGTGTGGCCGCCGACCGGGAACTCGACCACGACCTCCTTGGGACGTGTATCCGTGGTCATGATGGCGCGCGCGGCCAGGGCGCCCGCGTCGCGGGCGAGCGCCGCCGCCGCCTTCGGGATCCCGGCGCGCAGGGGAGCCATGGGCAGGGCCACGCCGATCACGCCGGTCGAGGCCACCACGACCTCGGCGGGCGGACAGCCGAGCGCCTCTCCGACCAGCCGCGCGGTCTCACGGGCGTCGCCCAGGCCGGTCTCGCCGGTGGCGGCGTTGGCGCAGCCGGAGTTGATGACCACCGCGCGGGCCTGGCCCCCGGCGACGTGAGCGCGCGAGACGAGCACGGGCGCGGCTTGCGCGCAGTTCGTCGTGAACACGCCGGCGGCGGCGCAGGTGTGGTCGGCCGCCACCAGCGCGAGGTCGAGGCCCTGGGGCTTGATCCCGCTGGCCAGGGCGGCCGCCCGGAATCCGGCGGGCGCGGTCACGCCGCTGGCGCGGCCTTTCGCCCCGCCGGAGAGGGGCCCGGCCGCGCGGTCGGCCCGCGCCGTGCTCACTTCTTCATCTCCTCCTGCGCCGCCCGCGCGCCGTTGATCGTGCGGTCGGCCTTCTCGCCCAGCCGCTCGCGGGTCAGCGCGCGGACCCGCTCCGGGAGGCCGAAGAGCCGGATGAACCCGGCGGCGTCGGCGTGGTCGTAGGCCATCCCTTCGCCGAAGGTGGCCAGGTCCTGGCGATAGAGGCTGCGCGGCGAGCGGCGGCCCACCGCCACCGCGCGCCCCTTGAAGAGCTGGACGCGGACCTCGCCCGTGACCTCCTGCTCCGTGAAGTCCACGAAGGCGGCCAGGGCCTCGCGCAGGGTCGAGAACCACAGGCCGTCGTAGATGAGCTGGGCGTAGCGCACGGAGACGGACTGCTTGAAGTGCAGGGTGTCGCGGTCGAGCACCAGCCGCTCCAGCTCGCGGTGGGCGTGGTAGAGGACGGTGCCCGCGGGCGTCTCGTAGACGCCCCGCGACTTGATGCCGACCAGGCGGTTCTCCACGAGGTCCAGACGGCCGACGCCGTGGCGGCCAGCGATGGCGTTGAGGCTCTCCACCATCTGCACCGGACCCCGGCGCTGGCCGTTCAAGGCCACCGGCACTCCCCGCTCGAAGGCGATCGTGATCTCTTCGGGCTGGTCGGGGGCATCCTCGGGGGCGACGGTGAGCTTGAACATCTCCTTGCGGGGGGCGTCCCAGGGATCCTCGAGGTTGCCGCCCTCGTGGGAGAGGTGCCACAGGTTGCCGTCACGGCTGAAGATGTCGCGCGGGCTCTGGTCCACCGGGATGTTGCGCGCGGCCGCGTAGCGGAGCGCGTCCTCGCGGGAGCGGATGTCCCACTCGCGCCAGGGAGCGATGACCTTCAGGTGCGGGGCGAAGGCGGCCCAGGTCACCTCGAAGCGGACCTGGTCGTTGCCCTTGCCGGTGGCGCCGTGGGAGAGGGCGTCCGCCCCGCGCGCCAGCGCCACCTGGGCCTGGCGGTAGGCGAGGAGCGGCCGCGCCAGCGCCGTGCCCAGGAGGTAGTTGTCCTCGTAGACCGCGCCCGCGGCCAGGGCCTTGAACGCGAAGTCGCGCACGAACTCCTCGCGCAGGTCCTCGATCACGCACTCGGAGGCGCCGGTGGCCAGGGCCTTGCGCCGCACCGCCTCCAGGTCGTCGCCCTGGCCGACGTCGCCGCAGTAGGCGATGATCTCCGCCCCGTCGTAGTGCTCCTTGATCCACGGGATGATGATCGAGGTGTCGAGACCCCCCGAGTACGCGAGAACGACTTTCTTCACCGTCATCTCTCTCGTCTCTCCTATGCGACGGCGCCGCCGCCGCCTTCCCGCTTGAGGCCGACGCCCGTCGCCAGCACGGCGTCGAAGGCTTCGAGGAACGACCGCAGATCGCTCCGCTTCACCACCAGCGGCGGGAGCAGGCGCACCACGTTGTCGCCGGCCTTGGTGACGAGGATGCCCCGGGCGCGCAGGCCGGCCACGGCCGGGGTCGCGTTGTCGGCCAGCTCGATGCCGAGCATGAGGCCGAGGCCGCGCACGTCCACGATCTGCTTCGGGTACTTCCGCTGCAGGGCGCGCAACCCCTTGGCCAGCATCTTGCCCTTCTTCTCGATCTTGGCCAGGAAGCCGCTGGAGGTCAGCCGCTCGAGGATGACCAGCGAGGCCGCCGCCGCCACCGGGTTGCCGCCGAAGGTGCTTCCGTGGTCGCCCACGTGGAGAGCGGAGGCGAGCTCTTCGCGCAGCAGGACCGCTCCCAGCGGCAGGCCGGCGCCCAGGGGCTTGGCCAGGGTCAGGATGTCGGGACGGATATGGGCGCGCTGGTAGGCGAAGAGCGAGCCCGTGCGGCCCAGGCCGCACTGCACCTCGTCGGAGACGAGGAGCGCACCGGCGCTGCGGCAGATGTCGGCCAGGCCGTGCAGGAAGTCGTCGGGGGCGACGCGAACACCCCCTTCCCCCTGGACCGGCTCGATGAAGACGCCCGCCGTCTTGGGACCGATCATCCCCGCCGCCGCCTTGAGGTCGTTCCACGGGCAGAAGCGCACGCCGGGGAGGAGCGGCTCGAAGGGGGCGCGGTACTTCTCCCTCCAGGTGAGGGAGAGGGCGCCGAGGGTCCGCCCGTGGAAGCCGCCCTCGAAGGCCACCAGCTCCGTGCGGCCGGAGGCGTTGCCGACGCGCCGCGCGAACTTGATCGCGGCCTCGATCGTCTCCGTCCCCGAGTTCGTGAAGAACACGCGCGCGGGGAAGGAGGCCTCGACCAGGCGCGCGGCCAGCGTCGTCACTGGCTCGCTGAAGTAGAGGTTGCTCGAATGGATCAGACGGCCGGCCTGCCTCTTGATCGCGGCCAGGACCTTGCGGTCGCCGTAGCCGAGGCCGTTCACGCCGATGCCCGCGGCCAGGTCGAGGTAGGTGTTGCCGGCGCTGTCCACGACGCGCGCCCCCTTGCCGGAGGCGATGACGAGGTCACGCTCGTAGACGGGGAGGAGCGCGGTCATGCCCGTGCTCCCTGCCCGTCCAGGACCAGGCGCGTGCCCGCGAAGCCGCCCGTGAGGCGCGCCTTGCCGGCCACGATCACTTCCGGCACTCCCGCCGCCACCGCCTGCAGGGCGGCGTCCACCTTCATGGCCATCCCGCCCGCGATGCCGCCGTCCGCGACGTGCCGGCGGACGTCCTCCGCGGTCAGGGAGGTCACGGTCTGGCCGCCCAGCCGCACGCCGTCCACGTCGGAGAGGTATACGAGCGCGTCCGCGCGCAGGGCAACGGCCAGGGCCAGCGCCGCCTCGTCGGCATTGACGTTGAGGGCGCCGCCGTCCGGCCCCGACGAGACGGGGGAGACGACCGGGACCAGCTTCGCCGCCCAGGCCGCCTCGAGGACACGCGCGTCCACGGATTCGGGCGTGCCCACGCGGCCCAGCCCCGGCTGCAGGCGGGCGCGCAGGAGCCCGGCGTCGCGTCCGGAGAGACCGACCGCGGGCAGGCCGGCCGCGGTCAGCCCGGCCGCCAGCGCCTTGTTCACGATACCCGACAGCACCATCTCGACCACCTCCATCGCCTCCGGCGAGGTCGCCCGCCGGCCCCCCACGAAGCGCGACTCCAGGCCGCGCGCCACGAGCTCCCGTTCGACGTGCCGCCCGCCCCCGTGGACCACGAGGACACGATCGTGCGCCCGCCGCAGCTCCTTCGCGAGCGCGGGGAGCAGGCCCGGGTCCTCGAGCGCGGGTCCGCCGAGCTTGTACACGAAGAGGCCGCTCATGCCGGCAGGCGGACCAGGCCCGCCTCCTCCGGCAGGCCCAGCGCGAGGTTCAGGTTCTGCACGGCCTGGCCGGCGGCGCCCTTCACCAGGTTGTCGAGGGCGGAGAACACGACCGCGCGCCCGGGCGCCCCCTCGTGCACGGACATGCGGCACTCGTTCGTGTGCACGACGTCGGAGAGACGCGGCGGCCCCGGCGCGACCACCTTCACGAAGGGCGAGCCCTCGTAGGCGGCGCGCAGCGCCGCGCGCAGGGTCTCCGCACCCGCCGACGTCTTGACGTACAGCGCGGAGAGGATCCCGCGCCGCACCGGAAGCAGGTGCGGGCAGAACGTGAGGCGCACGTCCCGGCCGGTGTGTTCGAGCAGGGCCGCCTCCATCTCGCCGACGTGACGGTGGACGCGGCCGGGGGCGTAGGCCGAGAAGTCGTCCGCCACCTCCGAGAAGAGCAGGTCCTCGCGCGGGGATCGGCCGGCCCCGGTGGTGCCGCTCTTGGCGTCCACCACCACGTCGCCCGCGTCGATCAGGTTCTCGCGCACCAGGGGGACCAGGGGCAGCAGGACCGAGGTGGCATAGCAGCCGGGGTTCGAGATGAGGCGGGCGGAGCGCAAGCGGTCGCGGCCCAGCTCCGGGATCCCGTAGAGCGCCTGGCCCAGCAGCGCGGGTGCGGGATGGTCGTGGCCGTACCAGGTCCGGTAGGCCTCCGCGGTGGGCAGGCGGAGGTCACCGGAGAGGTCGATCACGACCGCGTCCGGATGCTCGGCGCGCAAGCGGGCGGCGTAGGTGGCGGAGATGCCGTGGGGCAGCGACAGGCAATAGGCGTCTGCCTTGCGCTCGAGGCCCTTCTCGTGGGCGAGATGGCCCTCGCCGGTGCCCGTCGTGAAGGCGACGCGCGCGCTCGGGTGCCCGGAGAGGATCCGCACCAGCTCGCGGCCGGCGTAGCCCGTCGCCCCGAACACCCCGACCGTGACGTCCACGTCCACGTCCTCCCGCGGCCGGCCGCGCGCGTCCGCGGCCGGCCAAAAGAAAAGACCCACTGGAGCCTCATGCTCTCCAGCGGGTCGGTGGGTCCGTCCGTCTCGCGACGGGCTAGACCGGTAGGCCCCGCCGGACACACGGGCCTCGCCTGACGCGGGCCCCGGGTCGCACGGCGGGTCGCACGAACATGACAAGGCTGATCATACGTGGGTGGGCCAGCGTGTCAAGGAGTTTCCGGCGTTTCGATCGGGGGCGCGGCCGGGGCTAGCATGGAGCCTACCTCCGAGGTGAGCGATGTCCGAGACGCTGGCCGCCCGCCGCAGCCTTCCCCTGACCGACCTGAGCGAGGAGGAGCGCCTCTTCCGCGACGCGGTGCGCGACTTCGCCGAGGAGCGCGTGCGCCCGCTCGTCCGGCGGATGGACGATGAGGGGAAGATCCCGCGCGAGCTGATCGACTCCTTCTTCGAGCTCGGCGTGATGGGCATCGAGATCCCCGAGGCCCACGGGGGGGCGGGGGCCACGTTCTTCATGTCCATCCTGGCCGTGGAGGAGCTGGCGCGGGTCGACGCGTCGGTGGCGGTGCTGGTGGACGTGCAGAACACGCTCGTCAACAACGCGCTGCTGCGCTGGGGCAACCCCGACCAGCACGCCCGCTACTTCCCGAAGCTGGCCTCGAAGTGGGTCGGGGCCTACGCGCTGTCGGAGGCGGGATCGGGGTCGGACGCCTTCGCCCTGGCCTGCCGGGCCACCGACCGCGGCGACCACTGGGAGCTGACCGGGCGCAAGCTCTGGATCACGAACGCGGCGGAGGCCGACCTGTTCATCGTCCTCGCCACCGTGGATCCCGCCAAGGGCTACAAGGGCATCACCGCGTTCCTGGTCGAGCGGTCGTTCCCGGGCTTCCAGGTCGGCAAGAAGGAGGACAAGCTCGGCATCCGCGCCTCCTCGACCTGCGAGCTCGTCCTCGAAGGCGTAAAGGTGCCGCGCGAGAACGTGCTGGGGGAGATCGGCAAGGGCTACCGGATCGCGATCGAGACCCTCAACGAAGGCCGCATCGGGATCGGGGCCCAGATGGTCGGGGTGGCCCAGGGCTCCTTCGAGCACGGCCTGCGCTACGCGCAGGAGCGCCAGCAGTTCGGCAAGCCGATCGCCGACTTCCAGGGCGTCCAGTTCCTCCTCTCCGACCTCGCCACCGAGATCGAGGCCTCGCGCCTGCTGACCTACAACGCGGCCCGCCTGCGCGACGTCGGCTCGGCGTTCATCAAGGAGGCGGCGATGTCGAAGCTGTTCGCCTCCCGCACCGCGGAGCACGTCACCTCGAACGTGATCGAGATCTACGGGGGCTACGGCTTCACCCGCGAGTACCCGGTGGAGAAGTACTTCCGGGACCAGAAGGTGGGACAGATCTACGAGGGCACCACCCACATGCAGCTGCTCGTGATCGCCAAGCAGCTGCTCGGGAAGCTGTAGCGCGTCGACGTCGCCGAGGCACTGGAGCGGCGACGTCGACGCGTCAGATCAGCGGCTGGTCCGCCTGGGGCTTGAACTTGAACTTGTGCCGGACGCCGGGCAGGACCTCGACCGTGCGCTCGTAGTCGCAGGTGATCACGCGCCGGACTTCCATCGTGTTTATCTTGCAGGTCTTCGGCCCGATGTAGTTCTCGAGGTGGTTCTCCTGCGCGGCCTTGATCAGCTCCGTCTCGATACGGTCGTCCGGATGGCTGTACTTGGGCGCGCGCGCCAGCTCCGTGACCTTGTCCGCGAAATTGTAGTTGTTGAAGAACACGGGGATGAGCTGCCAGGCCGCGTAGAGCACGCCGGCCACGATCAGCAGCCAGATGATGGTACCCAGCCGGCCTTCGCCGGTTTCGCTTCCGGTTCGCAGCATCACATCACCTCTCAGCGGATCAGATGGAAGAAGCGCCGCCAGCGCGTCTTGCCGAACGCGGCGAGCGTGTCTTTCACCCACTCCATCCCGGTGCGACGGTACTCCTCGCGGTTGGCCTCGTAGGACCAGTACACCATCAGGGCCCGCCCCTTGACCTGGTCCTCGGGGAGGTAGCTCCAGTAGCGGCTGTCCTTGCTGTTGTCGCGGTTGTCGCCGAGGACGAAGAGCTGCCCGGGAGGCACGACTTCGGGTCCCCAGTTGTCGCCGCGTCCCTCCATCCGCAACCCGAACTCCGGATCGCCCGGATGCAGGGGCGGCTCCATGAAGTGCACGTAGGGCTCGTCGAGGGGCTTGCCGTCGATGTAGACCACCTTCTCCCGGATCTCGACCTTCTCGCCCGGCAGCCCGATGACGCGCTTGATGAAGTCGCGGGTCGGCTCCTCCGGGTACTTGAAGACCACCACGTGGCCGCGCTGGATGGGCTTCTTGGCCAGGAGGCCGTCCTCGAACGGGACGAGGGACGGCGAGTAGACGACCTTGTTGACCAGGAGGTGGTCGCCGATGAGGAGGTTCGTCTCCATCGAGCCGGTGGGGATCTTGAACGCCTGCACGATGAAGGTACGGATGAACGTGGCCAGGATGAAGGCCACCACCAGGGACTCGAGGTACTCGCGGGCGACGGACTTCTTGGGGGTGGAGGAAGGAGCGGGGGCGGACGCCATGAGCCGCCATTCTAGCCGGAGATGAGCGTCCGCGTCGCGGCGGAGCCTCGTCAGCCCAGGCGCGTGGTCCCGAGGCGCCCTTGCGGATCCAGCCGCGCCTTCAAGGCGCGGCAGATGTCGCGCACCAGCTCCGGCGTGTAGCGGTCGTAGAAGGCCTGGTTGTGGGGACCCACCCCGTGCTCGGCGCTGAAGCTGCCGCGGAAGCGCTCCACGGCGAGCCGGTAGACCTCCGGCTGCAGAAGGGCCTTGAGGGCGGCCGCCGGCCGCGGCGCGTCCTCGCTGCGCCAGACCAGGTTCAGATGGACGCCGCCGTCCCCCCAGTGCCCGAAGTCGCACACCCGCACGAAGGGATGGGCGGCGGCGACGAGGGCGCGGGCGGCGTCCACGAACGCGGCCATCGAGGAGCGGGGCACGCTGATGTCGAAGCCCAGCACCTCGCCTTCGTGGCGATGGCTCTCGGAGACGTGATGGCGGATGTCCCACAGGTCCGCCGGCTTGCCCGGGAAGACGTCGGTGATGGCCTCGGCGGCCTGTCCTTCTCCCTCCAGCAGCGTGCCGAGGCTGGTCTCGAGCAGCTCCTCGAGGCCGAGCGTGTCCGCCCCGAGGGTCGTCGAGAGCTCGACGAGAACCGTATACGGAGGGAGGGTGGCGAATGGGTTCCGCAGGCGCGGTTGGTAGCGGAACACGGGAGCCAGCGCGTCCGCGCTCATCACCTCGAACGCGCTGAGGACGTCGCCGAGGCCGCGCTCCAGGTGGCCCAGGAGGGCGAGGACGGCCTCGCCGGTGGCCGCCCCCACCAGCGCCGTCGCCCGTTGGGCGGGCCGTGGCACCACCCGCAGCACCGCGCGCGTGACCACGCCGAACACGCCGGAGGTCCCGACGAAGAGCTGCTTGGCGTCGAGCCCGGTGTTGTTCTTGCGCAGGGCGGCCATGAGGTCGAGGACGGTGCCGTCGGCCAGGACCACCTCCAGGCCGAGCAGGTTCTGGCGGACGTCGCCGTAGCGCAGGACGCGCGTGCCGGCGGCGTTGGTGGCCACCATGCCGCCCACGGTGGGATCGGCGCCGAGGTCGATGGGGAAGAGCAGGCCCTTCTCGGCCAGCGCGGCGTCGAGCTGGCTCAGGAGCACGCCTCCGTCGGCGGTGACCGTGCGATCGACGGTGTCGATCTCCAGCCCGCGCGAGAGCCTCTCCAGGCTCAGCACCAGCATCTCGCCGGTGGCGTCGGGCGTCGAGGCGCCCACCAGCCCCGTGTTCGCCCCCTGGGGCAGGACGCGGATCCCCTGCTCGGCCGTGAAGGCCAGGACACGCGAGACCTCGGCCGTGTCCGCCGGCCGGACCACGGCCAGGGCCGTGCCCCGCCCGTAGCGCCAGCCCTGCTCGTAGCGGGCCAGCTCGTGCGCCTCCGTGACCACCGCGCCTTCGCCGAGCAGGCCGGAGAGCGACTTCACGACCACGGCGCGATCGAGGGTTCGGGCGGGCCCGCCGGAGGTGCTCATGACGCTCGTCCGAGAGGATAGCCCGAGGGGCGGCGCCTTCGGATAGCCTTGGATCGATGAGGGACGGGAGCGGCCGCGGATGAGCACCTCCTTCGACAAGTCACGGATGAAGGTCGTGCTCCTGGAGGGGATCCACGACCGCGCGGTCGAGAACCTCAAGCGGCACGGCTACACGACGATCGAGCGCCAGAAGAAGGCCCTGGCCGGCCACGAGCTCGCGGAGGCGGTGGCGGGCGCGCACTTCGTGGGCATCCGCTCGCGCACGCGCCTCCCCGCGGAGGTCATCGCGGCCGCCCCCAAGCTCATGACCATCGGCGCCTTCTGCATCGGCACCAACCAGATCGACCTCGAGGCGGCCATGATGCGGGGGATCCCCGTCTTCAACGCGCCGTTCTCGAACACGCGCTCGGTGGCGGAGCTGGTGCTGGCCGAGATCATCTTCCTGCTGCGCGGGATCCCGGCCAGGAACGCGCTGCTCCACCGCGGGGTGTGGGCCAAGTCGGCGGACGACGCCCGCGAGGTGCGCGGCAAGACCCTCGGCATCGTCGGCTACGGAAACATCGGGACGCAGCTCTCGGTGATGGCGGAGGCCCTCGGGATGGACGTCTGCTTCCACGACGTCGTCACCAAGCTGCCCCTGGGCAACGCGAAGATGAAGCCGACGCTGGACGAGGTCCTGGCCCTCTCCGACGTGGTCACCCTGCACGTGCCGGAGACACCGCTCACCAGGGGCATGATGGGCCGCGCGCAGTTCGCGCGCATGAAGAAGGGCGCCCTGTTCATCAACGCCTCCCGGGGCACGGTGGTGGACATCGAGGCGGCGGCGGAGGCGCTGGCCGGCCGGCAGCTCGGGGGGGCCGCCTTCGACGTGTTCCCCTCCGAGCCGGAGGGCAACGACGAGGAGTTCCTCTCCCCCCTGCGCCGCTTCGACAACGTGATCCTGACCCCGCACATCGCGGGCTCCACCATCGAGGCCCAGGCCAACATCGGCACGGAGGTCTCGGAGAAGCTCGTGCGCTACAGCGACAACGGCTCCACCCTGTCCGCGGTCAACTTCCCGGAGGTCGCGCTCCCCGAGCACCCGGGCAGCCACCGGCTGCTGCACATCCACGACAACGTCCCGGGCGTGCTCAGCCAGGTCAACCGCGTCTTCTCGCGCAACCGCATCAACATCAGCGGCCAGTACCTGATGACCAACCCGCGGATCGGCTACGTCGTGATCGACGTGGAGGCCAACGAGCGCTCGAGCCGGGCGGCCCTGAAGTCGCTCGACGAGGTCAAGGGCACCATCCGCGCCCGCGTGCTGTTCTGACGTCGGCCCTGTCGTGTGCTCCGGCGTCTACTTTTGGTCCTTGGTCGCCTCGTCCTTGCGCGCGGGCTTGAGCTTGCCGCCCTTGTAGTCCTTCAGTCCGCAGAACCCCGTCACCTTGAACCCGTTCGCCTCGAGCAAAGCCGCGGCACGCGCGGCTCGTCCCCCGCCGCTTCAAGCGGCGAGGATGGGCCGGTCCCTGGGCAGCTCGCCCAGGCGCGACTCGAGCTGGCTCATCGGGATGTTCACGTATCCCTCGTAGCTGCCGAGCTCCTCGATCTCCTTGGGCTCCCGCACGTCGAGGAAGAAGATCTTCGCGTCCACCATCACCGCGTCGATCCCGTCGGCCTTGACCCGCTTGTCCTCGCTCATGGGCTGGACCTCGGAGAGCTTCGGGCGGGGCGCCTCCGACGGCGCCGGGCTCGGTGACTGGGCCCATGCCGGCGCGGCCACCACGGCGATCAGCATTCCGAATGCGGCGCTGAATACGGCGCTGGGTTTCATCGACCCACCTCCGTCGAGACTGTATCACCCCGTTCCGAAGGTCTGGACGACCTGCGAGCGAGCGCCCCGCCCGCTCGTTCCGGAACGAAAACGTGTCCCCGATGACGCGGCGTCCGGCGGGGCCACCTCATGCACGGCGTCGGCGCCGCGGTAGCGCCTGGCCGGCCCGAAGAACCGCTCGACCTCGTGACCGTTGTGGGCGCGGCAGCGCAGCCCGATGTTGTCGATCGAGGGCGGACCGCCCACCGCGTAGGGAATCAAGTGATGGAATTCCACGAACGCGCGTTCCCCACATCTCCGACCTCCGGTGCCGACGAATGCGCACCGTCCGCCATCCCGGATGAAGACCGCCCGCTTGACCTCCGCCGGGACGTGGCGCGAGTCCTCGGCATGCCCGCGGCTGGCCTGCGGCCGGTGCGTGAGAGCGAACTTGCGCTTGACCAGGTCCTCGACCAGAAGGTCGAGGGCACGCGAGACGATCTCGGCGGCATCGCCGCTGGGAACCGCGTGGCGGAGCAGATCCCGGGCAAGCTCCAGCTTCCGGCACGTCTCCTCGGTCGCGGTGAAGGTGACCCGATAGCGGTCCGGCGCCAGCGGATGGACAAGCGGTGGCGGCGATGCTGGAGCTGGAACTTGGTTGGGATTCCCCACTGCGGGCGCCTCTGACGTAGTCGTCGACACGACCGCGGGTACCGGCCCCGGGGCGACGGCCACACTCGGCGCAGGCACCTTCCGCACGGACGACGCCACATCAGGTTGGGGAAACCGCCCGGCCAACAACTCCAGTACCTGTCGCTTGCTCTTTCCGGCCGCCGCGGCGAGGAGCTCCTCGTGGTTCTGGCGCGTCAGACGGGGAGCCAGCAATCGGACGGTCGTCAGGTTCACCTGCCCTGACGCCAGGAGCCGCAGCACGGCGGGGTAGCGCCGGACCATCTTGGCCGCCTTCATCCGATCGTAGGCCTCATGCTCGGACAGACGCAGGATCTGTGTGCAGTACGTGAAGAGAGACGAGAAACCAGCGCTCTCGTGCCGCCGGCGACCATGGAGCTCCGCCACGTGCTCGATCAGTGTGGCCGTGGCTTCCCGCTCCCCGCGGGCCAGGCGTGCGACTTCGGCCACCAGCTCGGGATCGGAGAGGCGCGATGCGGTCGTGTTCATGGTCATACCTCGCTACCGGCGACCGTGCCCACGACGGCTCTCATCGTCGTGTTCGCAGGTGACGATCACCACAATTCACACTGTGAATCGGCGCAGCGTCAGATCAGGTCCGGAGCGAGGTGAAAGAAATAATTGTGAATCGAATGGCCGATGGAAGGGACCATCGGCGTCCTGGCGCGCTACGCTCTCGTTCCGGAACGAAAGCCTGTCAGTACGCGAGGCTGACGGGCGACTGCGGCTGCCGGGCGAAGAGGGAAATCAGGCGAAGAGCGAAGTCGGGCGAAGAGCGAAATCAGTCGCGCGGCTGCGCCTCGCGACTACTCGTCCACCCTCAGCACGGCCAGGAAGGCCTCCTGCGGGATGTCCACGCGGCCGACGCGCTTCATCCGCTTCTTGCCTTCCTTCTGCTTCTCGAGCAGCTTGCGCTTGCGCGTGATGTCCCCGCCGTAGCACTTGGCGATGACGTTCTTGCGCAGGGGCTTGACCGTCTCCCGCGCGATCACCCGCGAGCCGATGGCGGCCTGGATGGCCACCTCGAACATCTGCCGAGGGATCATCTTGCGCATCTTCTCGACCAGGGACTTGCCGCGGGGGAAGGCGGACTCCTTGTGGACGATCAGGGAGAGCGCGTCCACCGGCTCGCCGTTGACGAGCACGTCGAGCTTGACCAGGGGCGAGACCCAGTACCCCGTGAACTCGTAGTCCAGCGACGCGTATCCCTTGGAGGCGGACTTCAGGCGGTCGAAGAAGTCGAGCAGGATCTCGTTGAGGGGCAGCTCGTACTGGATCATCACGCGCGTGGTGGTGATGTAGTTGAGGGCCTTCTGGATGCCGCGCTTCTCCTCGCAGAGCTTGAGGATCGGCCCCACGAACTCGTCGTTGACCAGGATGGTGGCGACGACGATCGGCTCCTCGATGGCCTCGATGGAGCCGGGATCGGGCAGCCTGGCCGGCGAGTCCACCTCGATGATGTCGCCGTTCGTCTTCGTCACCCGGTACCGCACGGAGGGAGCGGTGATGAGCAGCTCGAGGTCGAACTCGCGCTCGAGCCGCTCCTCCACGATCTCCATGTGCAGGAGGCCGAGGAACCCGCAACGGAAGCCGAAGCCGAGCGCGACCGAGGTCTCCGGCTCGTAGAAGAACGAGGAATCGTTGAGGCGCAGCTTCTCCAGGGCGTCGCGCAGCTCGGCGTACTGGTCGGCGTCCACGGGATAGACGCCCGCGAACACCATCGGCTTGACTTCCTTGAAGCCGGGCAGCGGCTCCGGCGCCGGCCGCCGCTCGTCGGTGAGGGTGTCCCCGATGGCGACGTCGGAGACTTTCTTTATGCCGGCGACCACGAACCCCACCTCTCCTGCGGAGAGGGACTCGACCACGACCGGCTTGGGCGTGAACACGCCGAGCTGCTCGACCTCGTAGGCCCCGCCCGAGGCCATGAGCCGCACCTTCATCTTCGGCTCCAGCCGGCCGTCCACCACGTGGACGAGGACCACCACGCCACGGTACTGGTCGAACCAGGAGTCGAAGACGAGCGCGCGCAGGGGGCCCTCGGGGTTGCCCTGGGGGGGCGGCACCCGCTGGACGATCGCCTCCAGGATCTCGTCGATGCCGATGCCCTGCTTGGCCGAGGCCAGGATGGCGCCGCTGGCGTCGATGCCGATGACGTTCTCGATCTGCTCCCGTGCCAATTCCGGCTCCGCCCCCGGCAGGTCGATCTTGTTGAGGACGGGGATGATCTCCAGGCCGGAGTCGACGGCCAGGTGCGCGTTGGCGAGGGTCTGGGCCTCCACGCCCTGGCTGGCGTCCACCACCAGCAGCGCGCCCTGGCAGGCGGCCAGCGACCGGCTGACTTCATAGGAGAAGTCAACGTGGCCCGGGGTGTCAATGAGGTTGAGGACGTATTCCTGCCCATCCCGGGCCACATAGCGCAGGCGGACGGAATGCTGCTTGATGGTGATCCCGCGCTCCTTCTCGAGGTCCATCGCGTCGAGGAACTGCTCGGTCATCTCGCGCTTGGTGAGGGCGCCCGTCGTCTCCATCAGCCGATCGGAGAGCGTGGTCTTGCCGTGGTCGATGTGGGCGATGATCGAGAAGTTGCGGATGTTCTGCATGGGTGGTCGCGGGGCGGGCGACCGTCCATTTTACAACGAACGCTACTCCGCGCGGTCCCGCGGCCCGCCGACCACGACCAGATCCAGCCGCGGGCTGCCGAACAGGAGCCCCCTGCCCCTGGGGTCGATCCGATAGCGCTCGTCGAGCCGCAGCACGCGGTCGGCCCAGACCGGCCAGAGCGGGGCCGCGCGCTCCTTCAGGTCCTCCGCATCCGGGCAGGCGACGAGCAGGGCGACCCGCTGGTTCAGGAGGGCGAGCAGGAACTCGTCCTCGTGCCAGTCCGCGAAGGCGTCCTCCATCGGCCCCTCCTCGGCCAGTATCCGGGGGATGGAGAGGATCGACGCGTGACGCTCCTCGACGAGCCGGCGCAGGGCGAAGGACCGGCCGTCGGGGGCCTCCGCCGGCGTCTCCAGCACGATCCCGCTCCCGTCCAGCACGCAGGCATAGCGCCCCGGGCCGAGCGCGCGTATGGCCTCCACCGTCTCCAGCAGGTCCTGCCGCAGGGTGGAGCGGCTCTCGAAGATCATGCGGGCTCGCCGACCACTATACCCCCCCGAAAAGATCGTGATGGCAGGGGAGGGCGTCTCCCTCGACGGGTTCGCGGACGACCTCAAAGCCCGCAAGCTCAACACGTCTGGGGGGCGCGCGGGCGCCCCTGAGCGAGCCTCCTTCCCTGGCGCCGACCGCCGGTGCATTGAACGGCCCCCCGTTCGATGATAAAAACCCGCAACGGCTCCGGCCCTTACGAGGGAAGGCGATGCTGAGGAAGATCCTCGCGGTCGACGACTCGGCGCTCATCCACCAGATGTACAAGCTCTTCCTCTCGCGCTACAAGAACTGCAAGCTCATCAGCGCCATGAACGGCCTGGAGGCGCTGGACAAGCTGGGGCAGGAGGAGGGGATCGACCTCATCCTCCTCGACATCAACATGCCCGTCATGAACGGGCTGGAGTTCCTGCAGAAGGTCCAGAAGGAGCCGGCCTACCAGGCCATCCCCGTCATCATCATCTCCACCGAGGGAAAGGAAGAGGACACCATCCGCGGCCTGAAGATGGGCGCGAAGGGCTACGTGAAGAAGCCCTTCCAGGCCTCGGAGCTGCACGGTCTCATCGAGAAGATCACCACCGGCTAGAGCCCTTGTCCGATTTCCAGGTCTCCCCGGAGCTTCTGGCCATCTACCTCGAAGATGCCCGCCAGCACCTCGAGGCGCTCGACCACTGCCTCCTGACCATCGAGCGCGAGGGGCCCGACCTCGAGACGGTGGCCGCGGTCCTCGGCCCCCTGCACACGCTCAAGGGCAACAGCGGGATGATCGGGTTCCCCGGGATCAAGGACTACGTCCACAAGCTGGAGGACGTGTTCGCGCGCGTCCAGGAGGGGGCGCTCGTCCTGGACCGCGAAGGGTTCGACCGCCTCTTCGCGGGCGCCACCGCCCTCCGGGACGCGATCGAGCACGCCGGCCGCGAGGGGGCGGAGGCGCGCGACCTCGTCGCCGAGCGGGCCGAGCTGGACCAGCTCCTCGCCGCCCCGGGCGGCTCCGCACCGGCGACGGCGCTCGCGCCCGCCCTGCCCGCGCCCGCGGAAGGGGCGGCGGCGGGCCACGCGCCCGACCGGTCCCTCGAGCGCCGCATGGAGAGCCGCTACACCGCCCGCTCCAGCGTCGTGCGCGTGGAGTTCGCGGAGCTGGACCACCTGCTCAACCTCGTGGGCGAGCTGATCATCCATCGCACCAAGCTGCAGGAGCTGGCCCGGGGCCTGGCCGACGAGCTGGGCGAGCGGGAGGAGGCCCAGGGCCTGCTCGCCGCCGTGCACCAGATCGCGGGGGTGTCCCAGCAGCTCCAGGAGACGGTGATGGACGTGCGGATGCTGCCCATCCGCCACGTCTTCGAGCGCTTCCCGCGGCTGGTGCGCGACCTCGCGCGGGAGACGGGCAAGGAGATCGAGCTCATCCTGGAGGGGGAGACCACCCGCATCGACAAGGCCATCATCGACGAGATCGGGGAGCCGCTCGTCCACCTCGTCCGCAACAGCGTCGACCACGGCATCGAGCCGCCGGCGGTGCGCGTGACCAACGGCAAGACGCCCACCGGCACCATCCTCCTCTCCGCGACCCAGGAGTCGAACCACGTCGTGATCACGATCATGGACGACGGGGGGGGCATCGACGCGGGGACGGTGCGGCGCAAGGCGGTCGAACGGGGGCTGCTCAAGGCCGACGACGCCGTCTCCGACCGGGACGTCGTGCAGCTCATCTTCTCGCAGGGGTTCTCGACCCGGGAGGCGATCACCGAGGTCTCCGGCCGCGGCGTCGGCCTCGACGTGGTGCTCAAGTCCATCGAGCGGCTCAACGGGCTGGTGGAGGTGGAGACGGTGCCGGGGGTGGGCACCAAGTTCATCATCCAGCTCCCCCTCACCCTGGCCATCATCTCCGCCCTCCTGATCGAGGTGTCCGGCCGCACCTACGCGGTGCCGCTGGGCGCGGTGGTCGAGAGCCTGAAGCTGCGGCCGCAGGAAGTGCACACCATCAACGGGCGCGAGACCCTGCGCATCCGCGAACGGATCGTGCCCCTCGTGCGGCTGTCCCGCGTGTTCGGGCTGCCCGAGGAGGCGTCGCCCGCGCGCGAGTACGTCGTCATCATCGGCCGCGGCGACAAGCGGGTCGGCATGGTCGTGAACCGGCTGCGGGGCCAGCAGGAGGTGGTGATCAAGGCCCTCGACGCCGCCGTCTCCGGCCCCTCCGTGGGCATGGCGGGAGCGACGATCATGGGCGACGGCCGCGTGGTCCTGATCCTCGACGTGGCCTCCCTCTTCGACGGCAAGCGGCTCCTCGCCCTCCAGGGCCGCGTGTCCGCGGCGCCGGCGCTGGAGGCCTGAGACCGATGGCCGATGCACCGGACGGGAAGAAGACCAGGCGGGCGGGGCGAGGCCGGGGACCGGAGGCGGGCACGGCCCGGCGCACGGGCCCGGGGAAGGACGCGGGCCCGGGGGCGGGCGCGGACGAGTCGTTCGTCTTTCCCGCGGACACGGATGCCGCCGGCGACCCGGGGGGGCGGATCTCGCTGCCGTCGTCCGGGCTGGCCGCCGACATCCTTTCCCTCGCCGGCGCCGCCGCCGTGCCGACCTTCGAGCCTTCGCGCCTCCCGGTGCCGTCCGGCCCCACCGAGCCCACCGCCGCCCGCGCCCACAACATCTCGTTCTTCTCCGCGCCCGTGCGCGAGGAGCGCAAGGCGGCCGAGGCCACCGAGCACCTCGCCACGTTCTACCTGGGCCGGGAGGAGTACGGGGTCGACGTCCGCCTCGTCCAGGAGATCATCCGCGTCACCGACATCACCCAGGTCCCGCGCGCGCCCGAGTTCATCAAGGGAGTGATCAACCTCCGCGGCCGGATCATCCCGGTGGTGGACCTCAAACGGAAGCTCGGGCTGGGCGACGTGGAGGTCGCGCGCCAGTCCCGGATCGTGGTCGTGAAGATCAAGGAGCGCCTCGTCGGCCTGCTCGTGGACGGCGCCTCCCAGGTGCTCAAGGTGCCCGTCTCCACGATCGAGGCGGCGCCGGAGGAGGTGGTGGAGATCGACGCCGCCGCCGTGCGGGGCGTGGCCAAGCTGCCCGGTCGCCTGATCATCCTGATGGACCTGACGAAGACGCTGGCGCTCGAGCTCCGGGACGAGCCGGACGAGCCCGCGTGAGAGGACGGGCGTCGTGAAACGGGGGTGCGAGGCGCGATGAGGAGACATGCGCGGTGGGTGTGGATGCTGGCCCTGGCCTCGGCCCTGGGGACCCGCGCGGCGGGCGCGGCCGAGGTGGCGATCGTCAAGAGCAGCGACGTGCCGGCCTGGCGTCCCGCCATCGACGCCCTGCGGCGGGTCGCGGCCAGCCACACCGTCAACGAGCTCGACCTCCGCAACGACCGCGCGACCGCGGACGCCGTCCTCGCCGGCCTGAAGGGGCGCAACGTGATCGTGGTGGCCCTCGGCCCCCTGGCCGCGCAGCTCGTGCGCACCAGCCTGCCCGACGCGCCCTTCGTGTTCGCGATGGTCCAGGATCCGGCCAAGCTCGGCCTGGGCGTGGCCCCCAACCTCACCGGCGTCACCTTCGCCATTCCCGTCAAGAACCAGATCGCCGCCTTCCGCATGGTCAATCCGCGTGGAGTGCGCATCGGCGTCGTGTACAAGGACGAGAACTCGGGGCGCCAGGTGGAGGAGGCGGTCAAGGCGGCCACCCTGCTGCGGGTGGTGATGGTCACCCGCGTGGTCGCCTCCGAGCGGGAGATCCCGCAGGCCATGCGAGGGCTCCTGGCCGGTGACCAGGCCATCGACGCCCTCTGGATCCCCGCCGACCCCATCCTCCTCGGCGACGAGACCCGTCGCTTCCTCATGACGGAGATGTTCAAGGTGGGCAAGCCCATCTACGGCTCCTCTTCCGCCCTCGTCGGGGAAGGGGCGCTGGTCAGCAACGGACCCGACGTGGCCTCCATCGGCGAGCAGCTCGGAGACCTGGTGAACCGGCTGGCCGGCGGCGACCACGGCCGCATCGAGTTCCTCGTGCCCCGGGCCGAGCTGGTGATCAACAAGAAGGTCGCCGCTCGCCTGAAGATCGAAATCCCGGCCGACGCACTCAAGGCCGCAAACAAGGTGTTCTAGCGCGATGACCATCCGCTCCATACGCACCAAGTTCCTGCTGCTCGTGGCCGGCGTGGCCCTGATCGTGGGCGTCGTCTCCGCCGGGTTCGAGCTCTGGCTGGGCCGTCAGCTCCTGCGCGAGCAGATGGCCAAGCGCGGGCGCTACATCGCGCAGAACCTGGCCTACAACAGCAAGTACGGCGTGCTCACCGAGGACAAGCCGCTCCTCACCCAGCTCCTGGAGGGCGCGCTCTCCGCCGGGTCCGACCGGTCGCGCACCGCCGCCAGCGACGTGGTGGGGGCCATGATCCGCGACAGCAAGGGCGCCGTCCTCGCCCAGCGCGGCGCCGCCCTCCGCGACCTGCCGGGCACTCCCGCCGCGCGTGCCGAGGAGCGCGACACCGCCACCGAGCAGGGCGAGCCGGTCATCCTGTTCCGGGCGCCGGTGACCAGCGATTCCGGCACCGGCATGGCGACCGAGCTCGGGCTCTCCGACTCGGCGGCACGGGCGCCGGAGGAGATCAAGGGAGGGGTGGAGGTCGCCATCAGCAAGTCGGTCATGGAGACGCAGCAGCGGCGCGACTTCCTGGCCACCACGGCGATGGCGATGACCCTCTTCGCGCTGGGGTCGGCCGTCGGCTGGCTCCTGATCGGGCGCTGGCTGGCCCCCGTGCGCCGCATGCTCGGGGTGGCCACCGCCGTCACCAAGGGCGACCTCACGGAGACCCTGGAGGGAGTGGAGTCGGTGGACGAGCTGGGGACGCTGGCCCTCAGCTTCAAGGACATGGTCGCGAACCTGCGCAAGATCGTGGACAACATCCAGGAGACCTCCGTCCAGGTCGCCTCCTCCGCCGGGGAGATCTCGGCCAACGCCAAGCTCATCACCCAGGGCGCGCAGAGCCAGGCCCAGGCGGCGGAGGAGACCTCGACCTCCATGGAGGAGATGGCGGCCTCCATCCAGACCGTGGCCGGCAACGCGCAGAGCCTGGCCACCTACGTCGAGGAGACGTCCTCCTCGATCACGGAGATGGGCGCCTCCATCGAGCAGGTGGCCAAGTCCAGCTCCACCCTGGCCGGCACCGTGAGCGAGGCCTCGGCCACCATCGAGCAGATGACGGTGTCCATCGACCAGATGGCCAAGAACCTCGAGAACCTGGCGGGCACGGTCACCGAGACCTCGGCCACCATCGAGGAGATGACGACGTCGATCGAAGGGGTGGCCCGCAACGCCGAGACCCTGACCTCCGCCGCCCAGAAGACCAGCGCGCGGGTGACGGAGATGGCGGCCGCGGTCAAGGACGTGGCCAAGATCGCGGAGGAGGCCGACAAGATCTCGACCAAGGCCTCGGAGGACGCGCGCCTGGGCGACATCGCGGTGGCCACCACGGTGGAAGGGATGAAGACCATCTCCGAGACCATGGAGAACACCACCCGCGTCATCACCAGCCTGGGCCGCCGCTCGCAGGAGATCGGCAAGATCCTGGAGGTCATCGAGGAGATCGCCGACCAGACCAACCTCCTCGCCCTGAACGCCGCCATCGAGGCCGCGCGCGCGGGCGAGGCCGGACGCGGCTTCGCGGTGGTGGCGGACGAGGTGCGCAAGCTGGCCGAGCGCTCGGTGGAGGCCACCAAGGAGATCGGCGAGGTGATCCGCCAGGTGCAGGCGGAGACCACGGACGCGGTGGAGACGGCGAAGGCGGGGGCGTCGGAGACGCGGGAGGGGATCCAGCTCGCGGACAAGGCCGGCCTGGCCCTGCGGCGGATCAGCGACTCCGTCAACCGCTCCAGCCAGCTCATGGCCCAGATCGCGCAGGCCACCGCCAAGCAGTCGGCGGCCTCGGCGGAGGTGCTTCAGACCGTCAACGACATGAACAACGCCACCGCCAACGTGACCTCCGCGGTGCGGGTGCAGGCGGAGGGCAGCCGCCAGATCCGGGAGGCCATGGAGAACATCAACAAGATCATGACCCAGGCCGCCTATTCCACCCGCGAGCAGGCGGCGGGAGGCCGGCAGGTACGGGTGGCGGTGGAGAACATCAACAAGATCGCCGGCCAGGTGAACATCGCCACCAAGGAGCAGGCGGAGGGCTCGCGGCAGATCATCGGGGCCGTCGACAACATGAACCGCATGACCCAGCAGGTGTCCTACGCCACCGCCGAGCAGAAGCGCGGCGGGGAGCTGGTGGTGAAGGCCATGGAGAACATCTCCGAGATCGCCCGCGACAACCTGTCGACGGTGGAGGAGATGTCCAAGGCCACGGTCAACCTGGCCCAGCAGGCCGAGAACCTGGCCAAGCTCATCGCCGTCTTCAGGGTCCAGTGAGGGCCGCCGAGCACGAACGAGGGAGCTCGGCGCCGCGCAGCGGTGGCGAGCGCTGGGGGGTTTCAGGGGGGGAGCCGGAGCCCGTCGGAAGGATGCGCAGCGTTCCCCCCCTGAGATAGATGACCCTCGATATCCAGGCCGCCCTCGAGCAGCTCCGCAGCGGAGAGGAGCCGGTGCGGCGGCGCGTGGTGGAGGAGCTCGGCCGGTCCGGCCGGCCGGAGGCCATCACCCCGCTCCTGCTCGCGGTGGCGGACGAGAGCTGGCCGGTGCGGCAGGCGGCCACGGAGCGGCTGGCCGGGTTCGACGAGGCGACGCTCCTGCCGCACCTCGAGGCGGCGCTGCGTGACGACGAGGACGCGGCCATGCGCAACGCGGCCATGGAGATCTACGTCAAGATGGGGCCGGCGGCGGGACCCGCCCTCCTGGACCTGCTCGGCGATGCCGACGAGGAGGTCCGCAACTTCGCGGCGGTCATGCTGGGGGCGCGGCGCGAGCGGACGGCGGTGCCCGCCCTGATCGCCGCCCTCTCCGACCACGACGTCAACGTGCGCCACGCCGCTGCGGCCAGCCTGGGCCAGATCGGGGCGGCGGAGGCCGTGCCCGCCCTGATCGACGTGCTCCGCACGGAGCCCTGGCTGCAGTACCCGGCCATCCACGCCCTGGGCGAGATCGGCGACGCGCGGGCGGGAGCTCCGCTCATCGAGCTGCTCGGCGACGAGATGCTCCGGGGTCCGGTGATGGACGCCCTGGGCCGGCTGGCCGGGCGCGAGGCCCTCGCCCACCTCGTGCCCCACCTCTACGACCCCGATCCCACCCTGCGCAACGTCGCCATCAACGCCGTGGTCGCCATCGAGCAGCGCGCCACCGCCGCCGGCGAGAGCCTCGATCCCGCGGTCCAGGCCGCCCTCCGCCGCGAGGACCTCGTGGACCACCTGCTGGCCACGCTAAAGGAGGACGAGCCGAGCAACCGGCGCACGGCCGCGGTCACTCTGGGCTGGCTCAAGGAGCCGCGGGCGGAGGCGGCCTTGATCGAGTGCCTGGCCGAGCCCGCTCTCCAGGAATACGCCGCGCACGCCCTGGTCTCCATCGGCTTCCAGAGCCGCGAGGCCTACCAGCGCGGCCTCGAGCACCCGAGCGACCTGGTGCGGCAGGGGACGGTGCGCTGCCTCTCCTGGATCGGCCCGCCGCGGGGCATCGACCTGGTCGCACCCATGATCCACGACCCTTCGACCGAGGTCCGCGCGGAGGCGGCGGCGGCCATCGGCCGCCTGGGCGACGAGGATGCGGCCATGCTGCTCTTCGAGCTGCTGGGGGACGAGAGCGAGCTGATCCAGGAGAGCGCGATGGGGGCGCTGGCGCGCATGGCCCCCGAGCGCGTGGTGCCCCTCCTGCTGCAGGCCCTGGCCAGCGACGAGCCGTCGGTGAAGGTGCGGGCGGCGGAGACGCTCGGCCTCCTGCACGATCCCGGCACCGCCACCGCCCTCATCGCCCTCTCCAAGGACCCGCGGGAGACGGTGCGCCGGGCCGCCATCAAGGCCCTGGGCGAGATCGAGACGGCGGACGTCCCCGACCTGCTGCGGGCGGCCCTCCTCGACGAGAGCAGCCTGGTCCGGCAACAGGCCGTGCTCTCGCTGGGCAAGCTCCAGGACATGGAAGCGGCCACCGACCTCCTGCCCCTGCTGGACGACCCCGACCCCAGGATGCGGTTCGTGACCCTGCGCGCGCTCGGGCAGCTCCGCAACCGCGAGGTGGTGCCGCGCATCACCCCCTTCCTCTCCGACGTGCGCAAGGAGCTGCGCTTCGCGGCGGTGGAGGCCCTGGGCTCGATCCGCGCCGTGGAGGCGGTGCGCCCCCTGGTCGAGGTCCTGCGCGATCCCGATCGCAACCTGCGGCGGGCGGCCGCGGAGTCCCTGGGCGCCATCGGCGACCCCCAGACGGTGCCGCCCCTCCTGATCGCCCTCGACGACGAGCATTGGAGCGTCCGGTGCGGGGCGGCCACCGCCCTGGGCCGGATCCGCAGCTTCAAGGCGGTGGCGCCGCTCCTGGCCCGCCTCGCCGACGACGACGCCACGGTCCGCCGGGCGGTGGTGTCCGCGCTGGGCGAGATCGGGGATGGGCGCGCGGCCCGGCCCCTGACCCAGCTCCTCTCCGACCCCGCTCTCCAGCCGGCGGCGCTCGAAGCCCTGCGACGGATGGGGGCGGGCGCCCTGGCCGAGGTGGAGCGCGCGTTCGCGGGGGCGGCGCCCGAGGTCCGCCGGCTCCTCGTCGACCTCGTGGGCAAGCTGGAGGACCGCCAGGGCCGGCGGCTCCTCCTCTCCGCCCTGGCCGACGACAGCGCGCAGGTCCGCGCGGAGGCCGCCCTCGCCCTCGGCGATGGAGGAGTCCTGGACGCGGTGCGGCCGCTCATGGACCTCAAGGCGTCGGACCCGTCGCCGGAAGCGCGGCAGGCCGCGGCGGTGGCCCTCACCAAGCTGACGCCGCGGTAGCGCGGGCGTGTTCCACCCGACCGACCACAACGTCGACCTGTCCGAAGAGGAGTTCCGTCTCCTGCGCGACTTCATCCACGAGCGGTTCGGGCTCTTCTTCGACGACAACCAGCGTGGCTCGCTGCGCGCGCGCCTGGCCGGCCGCCTGGCCACCCTCGACCTCATGTCCTTCGAGGACTACTACCACTACCTCCGCTTCGGTCCCCAACGGGTGGAGGAGATGGCGCGCATGGTCAGCCACCTGACCAACAACGAGACGTACTTCTTCCGGGAGATGCCGCAGCTCCAGGTCTTCGCGGAGACGGTGCTGCGGCAGATCAAGGACACCAAGGCCACGGGGGCCGACCGCTGCCTGCGCGTCCTCTCCGCCGGCTGCTCGACGGGCGAGGAGGCCTATACCCTGGCCATGATCCTCTACGACAGCGGCCAGTTCTTCTGGAGCTGGGACGTCCAGGTGTTCGGGATGGACGTGGACGGGGTGGCCCTCGAGAAGGCGCGGCGGGCGGTGTACCACCACAACTCGTTTCGCGGGGTCAGCCCGGCGGTGAAGGAGCGGCATTTCCTGGCCGTCCCCGGGGGAGCGGCCCAGGTGAAGGAGGCGATCCGCCGCATGGTGAGGTTCCGCACCGGCAACATCGTCGACCCGGCCAGCTACGAGGGCCTGCCGCCCTTCGACGTCGTCTTCTGCCGCAACGTGCTCATCTACTTCTCCGACACGATGATCCTCAAGGTCGTGCGGCTGTTCCACGAGCGCCTCCTCCCCGGCGGCCACCTCTTCCTCGGCCACGCGGAGTCGCTCTCGAGGATCACGGACCTGTTCACTCCCATCCGGTTCCAGGGGGCGATGGTCTACCGCAAGGGGGCGGACCCCGCGGGGGCGGCCCTGGAGGCTGTGCCGTGAAGAAGGTCCGCGTCCTCGTCGTCGACGACTCCGCTTTCGTGCGGCAGGCCCTGTCGCGCATGCTCGGCTCCGCCCCCGACATCGAGGTGGTGGGCATGGCGGTGGACGGCAGGGAGGGATGGCTCAAGGCCCTCGACCTGCGGCCGGACGTCGTGACCCTCGACGTCAAGATGCCGAGGATGGACGGCCTGGAGGCGCTGCGGCGGATCATGGCCGACTGTCCGACCGCCGTCCTCCTCCTCTCCTCCCAGACCCGCGAGGGGGCCGACGTGACCCTGCGCGGCCTCGAGCTGGGGGCGATGGACTTCGTGGACAAGTCCACCGTGCAGGGCCAGATGAACCTCCTGAGCCTGGCCGCGGAGCTGCAGGCCAAGGTACGCGCGCTGGCCGCCGCCCCCCGCGTCCGCGTTCCGGTGGCGGGGGCGGTGCGGGAAGGGCCGGCCGCCGCCCCCGTGGTGCGCCGCGCCACGCCCGCGGACGTGGTCGTCATCGGCACCTCCACCGGCGGTCCGCCCGCTCTCCAGGCCATCATCCCGCGGCTGCCGGAGACCCTCCCCTGCGCGGTGCTCGTCGTGCAGCACATGCCGGTCGGGTTCACGCGCTCCCTGGCCGAGCGCCTGGACGCCCGCAGCGCCCTTCGCGTGCGCGAAGCGGCGGACGGCGACGTGATCGGGCCGGGGGCGGTGCTGATCGCGCCCGCCGGCCGGCACATGAAGGTGCGCCGCCGCGGCCGCGACCAGCGCATCTGGCTGGACGACGAGCCGCGGTCGGCCCTGCACCGCCCGTCCATCGACGTCCTGATGGCCTCGGTGGCCAAGGCCTACGGCGACCGCGCGGTGGGGGTGATCCTCACCGGCATGGGATCGGACGGGGTGGAGGGCATGCGGGCGATCCGCCAGGCGGGGGGGCTCACGCTCGCGGAAAGCGAGGAGAGCTGCGTGATCTACGGCATGCCCAAGGCGGCGGCGGAGGCCGGGGTGGTGGACCGCGAGGTGCCCCTGTCCCGCGTGGCCGACGAAATTCTGTCCGCGGTGTAGACTCGCGCGGATGCAGGACCTGGGCCCGGAGGGGACGCGGTGAGCCTGAACGGGAACCTCGAGGACCTCCCTCTCCTCGACATCCTGCAGATCGTGTCCTTCAGCAAGAAGACGGGGTACCTCTCCATCCGGACCACGGCCGGCGAGGGCGCGATCGCCTTCCAGGACGGGTTCGTGGCCGCCGCCTTCAGCGCGGAGATGCCGCCCTTCGACAAGCGCTACCGCCTGCTGCCGCCGGAGAAGCGGCTGCCCCTCCTGCGGCAGAGCATCGAGCGCGGCCTCCAGCACCTGATCCGGCTGCGCGAGGGACAGTTCAGCTTCAGCCTGACCGAGCAGACGCCCACCGTCATCGGCACCCGCGACATCACCGAGGAGACCCTGCCCCAGGGGATCAACGCGCAGGAGCTGCTGCTCGACCTGGCTCGCGGCATGGACGAGGACCGGCGGGACTCGACGGCGGCCCTGGAGGCCTCGTTCGCGGAGCCCTCGGAGGACACCGTGCCCCCGGAGGCGATGGCGGGGGCGGCCCTGGCCGCTCCGCCCCCCGAGCCCGAGGACTCTCCGGCCACGCGGGCCTTCCCCGCGATGCCGGCGGCGCCGCCATCGTTGGACTCTCCAGAGGTCGCCCCCCCGGCCGAACCCGCGGCCGCCCCTGCCGCCGGCGACGACGGCGGGACGACGATCCTCCTGGTCGACGACGAGTACGACGTCCGCCGGATCCTGGCCGAGGGCTTCGCCCGCGCCGGGTACAACGTGGTGGAGGCGGAGGACCCGGAGGCGGCGGTGAAGAGGGCGGGCCGGCTCGGCAAGGCCTCCATCCCGTTCCTGCTCGTGGCCGACCTCGGCATGCCCACGTCGGGAGGAACGTCGTTCCAGGGCGGGTTCGAGGTGGTCAAGCGCCTCTGGAAGATGAACCTCCGTCCTCCCGTGCTCATCATGGCGGAGACGCTCAACAGCGCGCTCCAGGCCCGCGCCCGCCAGATGGAGATCGCGCACTTCGTGTTCAAGCCCGGCCTCTCCAAGCTGGACCCCGAGCAGTTCGAGGCCGACCTCCGCGCCTTCGCGGCCAAGATCGTGAGCGACGTGCTGCCCCGGCTCGCGGGCGCCGCGCCCCCCGCGCGGGCGGGCGCCGCCTCCGCCGGCGGGCCGGGGGCGAAGCGGGAGGAGGCCGGCGGGCGCCCAGCGGGCGAGGCCGCCTCCGCCGGTCCCGTCCCCGCCGGGCCGGCGGCCGCGGGCGCGGCGGCGGCTCCCCCCGGAGGGGGGCTGGCGGCCCCGACCACGGACGAGATGTCGCGCGACTTCGCGCAGCTCCAGCGCTGGCTGGAGGGCCTGCGCGGCGCCACCGACGCCACGCAGATCTCCGCCCTCGTGATGGGCGCGGCCCGCGACTGCTTCGAGCGGGCGGTTCTCTTCGTGGTGAAGAACGAGACGATGCGCGGCCTGGGCGGCTTCGGGGTGGCGCCCCGCGACGAGAAGCTCGGGCTCCTGGTGCGCGAGGTGTCGATCCCGCTGGGCGAGCCGTCCGTGTTCGCCCGGGTGGCCCTGGGACGCAAGTCCTACTTGGGGCCCTGGCCGGACGACAAGTGGAGCCGTCACATGCTGGGGAAGATCGGGCGGTTCCAGTCCTCGGGGGTGGCGCTCTTGCCCCTGCTCACGAACCGGGAGACGGTGGCCGTCCTCTTCGGCGACAACGCGGACAGCGGGCGGCCGCTGGGCCGGCTGGCCGCCCTGGAGACCTTCATCAACCAGGCCGGGATCGCCCTCGAGAACGCCTTCCTGCAGCGCAAGGTCCACGCGATGCAGGCGCAGTGATGTCGGGATAGAATCCGTTCCGAGGCGGACTTCCGATGCCCAGTGGCGACGACCCGGTCCAGAAGAGCCAGGAATTCTTCGGGGTGTTCCTCAAGGCCAAGGAATTCACCGAGGAGCTGCTCAAGGAGAACGAGCGCCTGCGCTTCAAGATCGCGAGCCTCGAGTCGCAGGCGGGCTCGTCCCTCCCCGTCCTGGAGGGCGACGACCACGTGCGCGCCCTCACCGCGCGCGTCCGCGAGCTGGAGGAGCGCCTGCTGAAGGTCGAGGAGGAGAACAAGGAGTTCGCCGACCGCTACATCGAGATCGAGGAGCAGAACAACAACCTGGCCAACCTCTACGTCGCCTCCTACCAGCTCCACTCCACCCTGGACTACCGCGAGGTGATCCGGATCGTCCAGGAGATCGTGATCAACCTGATCGGAGCGGAGGCCTTCCACATCTTCGTGATCAGCGACAAGACGGGCCAGCTCGAGCTGGAGACCTCGGAGGGGGCGACCGCTCCCGTCACCAGCGTCGCTCTCGGCGAGGGACGGATCGGGCACGCGGCCAAGACGGGGGAGAACTACTTCGCGGCGCAGGTGGCGCACCGGGAGGCCACCCCCTTCGACCAGCCGACCGCGGTCATCCCCCTCAAGATCAAGGACAGCGTGATCGGCGTGATCTCGATCAACAAGCTCCTGGTGCAGAAGACCGCCTTCACCCTCACCGACTACGAGCTGTTCACGCTCCTGGCCGGCCACGCCGCGACCGCGATCTTCTCGGCCAAGCTCTACTCGACCTCGGCGAGGAAGCTGCACACGCTGCAAGGCTTCCTCGACATGCTGAAGACGCAGCCCGCCAAATCGTAGCCACATCAACAAGCCCAGGTCGAACCGGGCCGTCCTCCGGCACAACCTCGACTGGTTCTCCCGTTACGTGTTCGGCGAGCCGCTGTCCGCGGACTCGCCGCGGCGCGGCCGCGGGGAAGCCGGCGAGTGACCGGCGGTCCCGGCCGCGGCCACGCGGCCCGGCCGAAGGCGCGTAATATGGATGCGGGCCGGAGGCGGAGGAAGGGAGACCGGGAATGACCCAGGCGCAGACGCTCGGAGAGCTCGAGAACTCGGGAGCGCGGACGGTCCCCGTGAAGGAGGAGATGCGACGGAACCTCCTCCGGAAGCTCCAGAACGGCGAGACGCTCTTCCCGGGCATCCTCGGCTACGACGAGTCCGTCGTCCCCCAGGTCGCCAACGCCGTCCTCTCCCGGCACAACATGATCCTGCTCGGCCTGCGCGGGCAGGCCAAGAGCCGGCTCCTGCGCAGCCTCACGAACCTGCTCGATCCCGCCCTCCCCATGGTGGCCGGCTGCGAGATCCACGACGATCCCTTCCGCCCCCTGTGCCGGCGCTGCCGCACCCTGATCGCGGAGCGCGGCGACGGCACACCGATCGCCTGGCTGACGCCCGAGGAGCGCTACGTCGAGAAGCTGGCCACCCCGGACGTGACGATCGCCGACATCATCGGGGACGTGGACCCCATCCGCGCCGCCCGCGGCGGGCACGACCTGGCCAGCGAGCTGACCATGCACTACGGCCTGCTGCCGCGCGCCCATCGCGGCATCTTCGCCCTCAACGAGCTGCCCGACCTGGCCGGCCGCATCCAGGTCGGCCTCTTCAACGTCCTCCAGGAGGGCGACGTCCAGATCAAGGGGTATCCGATCCGCCTGCCCCTCGACGTGGCCATGGTGTTCACGGCCAACCCGGAGGACTACACCGCGCGCGGCAAGATCATCACGCCCCTCAAGGACCGCATCGGCAGCGAGATCCGCACCCACTACCCGGCCACCGTCGAGCAGGGCGTGGCCATCACCCAGCAGGAGGCCTGGACGGAGCGCGGGCGCGAGCTGCGCGTGCCCCGCTACATCCGGGAGGTGGCGGAGGGGGTGGCCTTCGCCGCCCGCCGCGACAAGAAGATCGACCGGCGCAGCGGGGTCAGCCAGCGGCTCCCCATCACCGCCCTGGAGAACGCCGTCTCCAACGCCGAGCGCCGGGCCGTCCTGCGCAAGGAGCCGGTGGTGGTGCCGCGGGTGAGCGACATCTACGCCGCCCTGCCCTCCCTGACCGGCAAGTTCGAGCTCGAGTACGAGGGCGAGCTGATGGGCGCGGACAACGTGGCCCGCGAGCTCATCCGGGCCTCGGTGGGAGAGGCCTTCTCGGTCTACCTGGGCTCGGCCGACCTGCGTCCGGTGGTGGCCTACTTCGAAGGCGGGGGCAGCCTCAAGCTCCGCGACGACGCCTCCTCCGAGGACATGGTGGCGCAGCTCCGCAAGGTGCCCGGCCTCTTCGACGCCCTCTCCCATCTCGGCCTCGGGGCCGGCGAGCCCGCGCCCGTCACCGCCTCCGCCGCCGAGTTCGTCCTGGAGGGGCTGTACGGCCAGAAGAAGATCGGCCGCAGCGACGACCGGGGCTTCGTGGCCCCCGAGCGCCACGCCGAGGCCGAGATCGACCTCGAGCGCCTGGAGCGCCTGCGCCGGATGAAGAAGCAGGTGAACTAGGTGCCGCTCGTCCGGTACCACCGCTACGTCGGCGAGCTCTGGGAGGACCTCGACCTCGGGGAGCTCGTGGGCGACCTCTCCGACTTCCTCCTCCAGAGCGGCTTCGGGATGGAGGAGGGCGACTTCGACGAGGACCAGCTCCAGGCCCTGCACGACGCGATCCTGGAGGCGCTCATGCGCCGCGGGATGCTCTCGGACGAGGACCTGCAGAAGCTGCTCGACGACGGAGACGCCCTCGAGCAGTTCCTGCACAAGGTGGTCGAGCGGATGGTGCGCGAGGGCTACCTCAAGACGTCCGAGAGCCAGCCCTTCAACGATCCCACCCAGGGCCGCGGAGGCTTCGGGCCGGCCGGACCGCCCATCAAGTTCGAGCTGACGGAGAAGGGCGTCGACTTCCTCGGCTACAAGACGCTGCGCGACCTGCTCGGCTCGCTCGGCAAGTCCTCCTTCGGCCGGCACGACACCCGCGACCTCGCCACCGGCATCGAGTCCTCCGGCCCCTCGAAGGAATACGAGTTCGGCGACACCCTCAACCTCGACGTGAGCGGCACCCTGCTCTCCGCGGTGGCGCGGGAGGGGCTGAAGGTGCCGCTCGAAGTGGACTACAAGGACCTGCTCGTCCACCAGACCGAATACCAGAGCTCCTGCGCGACGGTCGTGATGCTCGACTGCTCGCACAGCATGATCCTGTACGGCGAGGACCGCTTCACCCCGGCCAAGAAGGTGGCCCTGGCCCTGAGCCATCTCATCCGCTCGCAGTACCCGGGGGACAGCCTGAACCTGGTCGTCTTCCACGACTCCGCGGAAGAGGTCCCGCTGAGCCAGCTGGCCAAGGTGCGCGTCGGCCCCTACTACACGAACACGCGCGAGGGGCTGAAGACGGCCCAGCGCATCCTGGCCCGCCAGCGCAAGGACATGAAGCAGATCGTGATGATCACGGACGGCAAGCCCTCCGCCCTCACGGAGCCGGACGGGCGCATCTACCGCAACCCGTTCGGCCTCGATCCGCGGGTGGTGGCGCTGACCCTCAAGGAAGTCGCGAACTGCCGCCGGCAGGGCATCCTCGTCAACACCTTCATGCTCGCCCGCGACTACGAGCTCGTCGCGTTCGTGAAGAAGGTGTGCGAGATGTCGCGGGGCAAGGCCTACTTCACGACCCCGTACACGCTGGGGCAGTTCGTGTTGATGGACTACCTCAACAGGAAAGTCCGCACCGTCCACTAGAATCCGGCCAATGGTCATCGCCGATCGCGTGTTCGAGCATCCGCAGCAGGCCAGCCAGGTGCGCCTGGTCGTGTACGAGCGGCCGGCGGGCCTGAGCCCGGTCGACGGCATGCCCGACGAGGGCGGGTTCCTCGTCACCGAGGAGTGGCGCGGCGTGGGGAAGGTCGTGAAGACCCTCGGCTTCTCTACGGACCGCTCGTCCGCGCTGGAGCGCCTGGAGCAGCGCGCGAAGCAGCTCCAGCTCCAGCGCTACCAGCCCGTCGCCCCTGCCGCCTGAAGCGGCGGCGCCCGCCGGCCCGCGCCGGCGATCGCGGCTCCTGTTCGCCTTCGCCCTCGCCCTGACCGCCGCCACCGTGGCCTGGCAGCAGGAGCGCCAGCGCGACCCCCACGTGGAGTACGGCCGCTTCGTGCTCCCCGGATTCGACGCCTACGTCTACGTGGCCATGGCCGAGCGGCCGGCCGTGTTCACGGTCGCCCCCTGGGGCTACCGCGTCGCCGTCCCCGCCCTGGTGCACGCGATGGGCTACCGGAACGTCGTCCGCGGCTTCCGCATCGTGTCCTTCGCGTCGATGACGGCGGCGGGCGGGCTGCTCTTCCTGTTCCTGCGACGCCGCGGCCATGCCTCCTGGGCGGCGCTCCTGGGCGTGGCCCTGTTCGGCCTCGTCCCGCCCGCGGCGCGGGCGGTGGAGACCCCGTTCTTCGGCGAGCCCGTCGGCGTCCTCCTGGTGGTCGCCCTGCTCCTCGCCATCGAAAGGGAGGCGGGATGGGGCACCCTGGCCCTCCTGTCCGTGGTGACGACCCTGGCCAAGGACGGGATCATCGTGCTCGCCCTCGTGCCCGCCCTCGTGATCGCGCGCTGGCCGAAGGGCCGGCCGGTCGCGATCGCCTCGGGACTGGCGGCGGCGCTCCCGGCCGCGCTGCTGCCGCCGGCGGTGCGCGGGTGGTGGACACCCGACATCCCCGTCATCAGGGCGCCCTGGAACGCCGACCTCGTTCGCGCCGCCCTCGATACGCTCCGTGAGGCCTGGGCCCCGACGGCGCTCGCCGCGCTGGTGGGAGGGCTGGTGCCGCTGGCCCTCCTCGGCGCCGCGTGTCCGCAGGGGCGCGCCTACCTCCGGCGATACGGCCTCTCGCTCGGTCTGCTCGTGGCGGTGGCCTTCCTGGCCTGGCTGAACGTGCCCAGCCGCGAGCCCGTTCCTCTCTTCGGGGCCAACTTCGAGCGGATCCTCGTCTACGCGGTGCCGCTGCTGGTGCCGCTCGCGCTCGCCCTCCTCGACCGCCTGGTGCCGAGCCTGGGCCCGCCCGCGCCAAGGGCGGCGGGCGGCTGGCCGCAGTCCGTGCCCGCCCTGGCCGCGCTGGTGGTGACGGCGCTGCCCTTCGCGCTCCTGGACCGCTACCGGCGCGTCGACCTGCAGTCCACGCGGGACGGGCCCCTGGTGCTGGCCGTCTGCCGCGAGACCTGGCGGACGGCGGCGCGCCTCGACGCCGGAGAGGAGGTCGTGTTCGATCCCGCCTCCCGGCGCTTCGCCTGGGGCGACTCCGATCCCGCGCAGCTCGGACGCATGCGGTGGTTCCTGCGCGACGGGTGGGGCGAGGCCGCGCACTACGGGACGCAGGAAGTCCGGATGCACGCCTCCTCGGCCACGCTGCTCCTGCCCGTGCTCGCGCCGGCCGACCTCGAGATGCGCCTGCGCGTGATGTCGCCTTCGCCGCAGACGCTCGCGGTCAGCGTCAACGGCGGGCCCCTGGGCTCCTGGCTCGCCGACGCCACGGAGGCCGAGCCGGCCTTCCGCATCCCCGCGCGCTCCCTGTTCCGCGGAGACAACCTCGTCACCCTGACGTCGCCGGAAGGCGGGCGCAGCGCGCGCCTCCTCGAGGCGCGCTTTCGGCGCGCGGGAGCGCCGTGACCGCGCGCACCGTGCTCACCGTCGGACATTCCACGCGGAGCCTGCGCGACGGCCGGCGGCCTGACCTATCCGGTGCGCGACCAGGCGAGGCTCTTCCGATGACGCGGCGGCGTCTGCGCCGTGCCGCCGTCCTCGTCGTCGCCATCACGCTGGCCGCCGCCGGAGCTCCCGGCGCGCCGGCCGCGGAGCGGGCGGACGCCGTCCGCCTCGGCCCCGACCTCGAGGTCACGCGGCTCCGTCCCACGGTGTGGCTGCACGTGTCCAAGGACGGACAGGGCACGGCCGCCAACGGACTCGTCGTCCGCACGCGCAAGGGCCTCCTCCTCGTGGACACGGGATGGACGGAGGGCCAGACCGAGCGGCTGGTCGCCTGGGCGGAGCGCGCGCTGGGCGCGTTCTTCGTAGAGGCGGTCGTCACCCACTCGCACGGCGACCGCACGGGTGGCCTGCCCGCGCTGGCCCGGCGCGGCATCCCGGCCGCCGCGCTCGACGTCACCATCGACAGGCTGCGCGCCGCCGGCGGACGACTCCCGCGCGTGCTGCTCACCACGGCGGCGCCGGTGGGCGTCGACCCGCTGGGCTTCGAGGCCTTCTTCCCCGGTCCCGGCCATGCCCCCGACAACATCGTGGTGTGGCTGCCCGCCGAGAAGGTGCTCTTCGGCGGCTGTCTCGTGAAGTCGGAGGTGGCCACCGACCTCGGCAACGTCGCCGATGCCGACCTCGTCTCCTGGCCGCGGGCCGTCGAGGCCGTCCGCGACCGCTATCCGCGCGCGGAGGTCGTCGTGCCCGGCCATGGGCCGGTGGGCGGTGCCGCCGCCCTCACGCACACGATCGAGCTGTTGCGGGATCGCCCTTCGCCGCGCCCGTAACGGTATTCGTCCCGATTCCTCCGTTTTCCGCTTCTGACCCGCGGCGACCTGTGATAGCAGTAGCCCGGCGGCCGGTCCCGGCCCAAGCTCGAAGGGCGGGCCGTCGAGGAAACGGGGAGGACGGCAGGCGGTGCTCGAGGAACTCTGGCGAAACGCCCGGCATGGCGTGCGCTTGATGCGCCGCGCGCCCGGCTTCACCACCGTCGCCGTCCTGACCCTCGCCGTTGCCATCGGCGCCACCACCGCCGTCTTCAGCCTCGTCAACGCCGTCCTCGTCAAGCCCTTGCCGCTTCCGGACGCCGAGCGTCTGCTCGCCGTGCAGGAGTCGTTGCCGACGCTGGGGTTCGTCGGCTTTCCCGTATCGCCCGCCGACTACGAGGACTTCGCCGTCCGCCAGCGTTCCTTCCAGGGTGTGGCCGCCTATCGGAGCTGGGCCTACGACGTCGCCGCCGGCGCGTCGGCGGAGCGGGTCAAGGCGGCGGTGGTGACGTGGAACCTCTTCCAGGTGCTCGGGGTCAGCCCCGTGCAGGGCCGGACGTTCACGGCGGAGGAGGACCAACCGGGCTCGCGCGTCGTCGTCGTCGGGTACGGACTCTGGCAGAGCCGCTTCGGAGGAGCGGCCTCGGCGGTCGGGTCGACCCTGCTGCTCGACCGCGAGGCGTACACGGTCGTCGGAGTGATGCCCTCGGGGTTCCGCTTCCCGCTGCCCGGCCCGCGCTTCAACGCCGATGCCGCCGAGCTCTGGGTCCCGGTGGGCTTCACACCCACGCAGAAGACGCAGCGCGGCGCCCAGTACAACTACTCGGTGGTGGGCCGGCTGCGGCCGGGCGTGACGGCGGCGCAGGCGGCGGTGGAGGCGGCCGCCCTCGCCCCTCGTATCGAAGCCTCCTATACCGCGGCGATGCTCGCATTCATGCGCGGCGGCCACCTGGCCATTCCGGTCACTCCGCTGCGCGAAGAGGTCGTGGGCCGGACGCGCACTCCGCTCCTGGTACTGCTGGCGGCGGTGGCCCTCGTCCTCCTGGTGGCCTGCGCGAACGTGGCCAACCTCCAGCTCGCCCGCGCCGCGACCCGCCAGCGTGAGCTGGCGGTGCGCGCGGCCCTGGGCGCCGACCGCTGGCGGCTGGTTCGCCAGAGCGCGGCCGAGAGCCTTGCCCTCGGGCTGATCGGGGGGGTGCTCGGAGTCGCCCTCGCCGAGGGCTTGCGCCGGGCCGCGCTCGTGCTGGCGCCGGTCGAGCTGCCGCTGACCGAGCGCGCGGCCATCGACGCGCGCGTGCTCGCCGTCACCCTCGCGGTGTCGCTGGGGAGCACGTTCCTCTTCGGGATCGCGCCCGGCCTGGCCGCGGCCCAGGTCGCCCTCGACGCCGCCCTGCGACAGGACGCGCGCGCCGGCACCTCCAAGCGCCTGAAGGCCCTCCTCCGCGGCTTCGCGGTGGCCCAGTTCGCGGGGGCGCTCGTGCTGCTCACCTCGGCCTCGCTGCTGCTGCGCAGCTTCGTGCTGCTGATCGCGACGGACCCGGGGTTCCAGCCGCGCGGGGCGGTGGCGCTCTCGGTCTACGTGCCCGCGCGCGCCTACCCCACGCGCGCGGACATGGTGGCGTTCCACGACCTCGTCCGGGAGGGCCTGGGCCGTCTGCCCGGTGTGGAGGCCGTGGGCCTCGCCAACGACCTCCCGCTGGCGGCGACGGAGAAGCGAGCGGTCGTGATCGAGACCGCCGGCGAGAGCAAGGAGGACCCGCCGATCACGACCCAGAGCTGGGTGGCCGGGGACTACTTCCGCGCCGCCGGCATCCCCCTCCGGGCGGGCCGGCTGCTCGACGAGCGGGACACGGAGTCGGCGCCGCCGGTGGCCATCGTCAGCGAGAAACTGGCCCGGCGCTTCTGGCCGGGGCAGGACGTGATCGGCAAGCGGTTTCGCTGGGGCTCGCCCGAATATCCCTGGCTCACCGTCGTCGGCGTCGTGGGCGACGTCAAGGACGGCCCTCCGGGCGAGGAGGCGGGCCCGCACACGTACACCCCGCTGCGCCAGGAACGGGCGCGCAACGTCGAGCGCTTCCTGCGCTCGATGAACGTGGTCGTGCGCACCGCCGGCCCGCCCCGTCCGCTCGAGACGGCCGTACGCCGGGAGCTGGCGAGGCTGGATCCCTCCCTGGCCGTGTCCGACCTGCGGCTGCTCGAGCAGGACGTGGGCCGCGCGGTGGCGCCCCAGCGGTTCCAGCTCTCGCTGGTGGGGGCGTTCGCCGTCCTCGGCCTGCTCCTGGCCGCCGTCGGCGTCTACGGCATCCTGGCCCACTTCGTCGGGGAGCAGACGCGCGAGATCGGGGTCCGGATGGCGCTGGGCGCGCGGGCCCGCGACGTCCTGATGGCGGTGGCGGGGGACGGCCTCCGTCTGGCCGCCCTCGGCGCCGTCCTCGGCCTCGTGCTCTCCCTGGCCGTGGTGCGCTTCCTGCGCGGCATGCTGTTCGGAGTCGCCGCCTACGATCCGATCACGTTCCTGGCCGCCCCCGTCCTGCTCGGGCTCGTCGCCCTCATTGCCTGCAGCGTCCCGGCCTGGCGTGCCGCGCGCGTCGACCCCGTGGTCGCCCTGCGGCAGGAGTGAGCCCGCCCCGGGGCGGCTCGGGGCCCCGCGCTAGAATCCGTCGCGGATCGGAAGAGGAGGGATGGAAGGATGCGCAACCACGTGGCGCGTGCCGTCGTGCTGGGCCTGGCTTTCTGCGGGGCGTCGTCGTCGGTCCTGGCTCCGCGGGCGGCGGCCATGCAGGCGCCGGCCGCCCAGTCCGCCGGCACCGCCGAGCGGACCGTCTGGTACTTCTACAAGGTCAAGTGGGGACACCAGGACGAGTTCGTGGAGCTGTTCGCGAGGAACCACCTCCCCGTCCTCAACGCCCAGAAGGAGGCCGGCCGCATGACGTCCGTCCGCACCTTCGTGCCCACCTATCACGGCGACGGGCGCGCGGACTGGACGTTCGCGGTGGCCATCACGTTCCGCGACGCCGCCGCCATGAGCGCTCCCTCCGGGGAGGAGGCGATCGTGAAGCGCCTCTACCCCGACCAGGCGGCGTTCAAGCGCGAGGAGCAGCGCCGGTTCGAGATCCTGGACGCGCACTGGGACGTGCCCCTCAACGAGCTCGGCCTGGACAAGCGCTGAGGAGGACGGCGGGCTGGATCGCGGCTACGCCGGCTGGGCGACCGGCGCCTCCTTCCGGAACACGAACGTCTCGCGGTCGGTGGTGTCCACGACGACGTGGTCGCCCTCGCGGAACCTGCCGCCGAGGACCTCGACCGCCA
Source organism: Vicinamibacteria bacterium (assembly GCA_041481445.1). Lineage (GTDB taxonomy): Bacteria > Acidobacteriota > Vicinamibacteria > Fen-336 > Fen-336 > AA29. The sequence goes on along the minus strand of JBGPBV010000006.1, from coordinate 29,882 downwards.
GCGGGTTCTCGATCATCCGCTGGATGACGCGCTTGAGCGGCCGCGCCCCGAAGACGGGATCGTAGCCGCGCTCGGCCAGCGTCTTGCGCGCCTCCTCGGTCAGGTCGACCGCGATCTTGCGGTCGGCGAGCCGGCGGCGCAGGTCCTTGAGCTGGATCTCCACGATCCGCTCGATGTCCTCGCGTCCGAGGGCGCGGAAGGTGACGATCTCGTCGATGCGGTTGAGGAACTCCGGCCGGAAGGTGGCGCGCAGCGCGTCCATCAGCTTGTCCTTGAGGCCGGGGCTCTCGCCGCGGCGCGCCATCTCCTGGATGAGGTCGGAGGCCACGTTGCTGGTCATGATGACCACGGTGTTGCGGAAGTCGACGGTGCGCCCCTTGCCGTCGGTGAGGCGGCCGTCGTCGAGCACCTGGAGGAGGATGTTGAACACGTCGGGATGGGCCTTCTCGATCTCGTCCAGGAGCACCACCGCGTAGGGACGGCGCCGGATGGCCTCCGTGAGCTGGCCCCCCTCGTCGTAGCCGACGTAGCCGGGCGGCGCTCCGATCAGGCGCGACACCGCGTGCTTCTCCATGTACTCGGACATGTCGAGGCGGACCATGGCCTTCTCGGAGTCGAAGAGGAACTCGGCGAGGGCGCGGGCCAGCTCCGTCTTGCCCACGCCGGTGGGGCCCATGAAGAGGAACGACCCGATGGGCCGGCGCGGATCGCCCAGGCCGGCGCGTGAGCGGCGCACGGCGTTGGCCACCGTGATCAGGGCCTCGTCCTGGCCAACCACGCGCTCGCGCAGGCTGTCCTCGATGCGAAGGAGCCTCTCGACCTCGCCCTCCATGAGCCTGGTCACGGGGATGCCCGTCCACTTGGAGACGACGTCGCCCACGTCCTCGGCGTCCACCTCCTCCTTGAGCATCTGCTTGCCGCTGGCGGCCTGCTCCGCCGCCTTCTTCTCCTCCTCCGCGAGCTCCTTCTCGAGCTTGGGCAGCGTGCCGTAGCGCAGCTCGGCCGCCTTGTTGAGATCGCCCTGACGGGTGACCTGCTCGAGCGCGAACCTGGTCTTCTCGATCCCCTCCTTGAGCTGCTTGACCTTCTCGATGGCGGCCTTCTCGCGCTGCCAGTCCGCCTTCATGGCCGCGGACTGCTCCTTGAGGTTGGCCCGATCGGCCTCGATCCGGGCCAGCCGCTCCCGGGAGGCCTTGTCCTTCTCCTTCGACAGGGCCTGCCGCTCGATCTCGAGCTGCACGATCTTGCGCTCCACCTCGTCGATCTCGACGGGGAGGGAGTCGATCTCGATGCGCAGGCGGCTGCCCGCCTCGTCGATGAGGTCGATGGCCTTGTCGGGGAGGAAGCGGTCGGTGATGTAGCGGTTCGAGAGGGTGGCCGCGGCCACGATCGCGGAGTCCTGGATGCGCACGCCGTGGTGGACCTCGTAGCGCTCCTTGAGGCCGCGCAGGATCGCGATGGTCTGCTCGACGGTCGGCTCGCCCACGTAGACGGGCTGGAAGCGGCGCTCGAGGGCGGCGTCCTTCTCGATGTGCTTCTGGTACTCGTTCAGGGTCGTGGCCCCCACGCAGCGCAGCTCGCCGCGGGCCAGCATCGGCTTGAGCATGTTCGAGGCGTCCATCGAGCCCTCGGCCGCGCCCGCGCCCACCACCGTGTGCAGCTCGTCGATGAACAGGACGATCTCGCCCTCGGACTCCTGGACCTCCTTGAGCACGGCCTTCAGGCGGTCCTCGAACTCGCCGCGGTACTTGGCCCCCGCGATCAGCGCCCCGAGGTCGAGGGCGACCAGCCGCTTGTTCTTGAGGGACTCCGGCACGTCGCCGGAGACGATGCGCTGGGCCAGCCCCTCCACGATGGCGGTCTTGCCCACGCCCGGCTCGCCGATGAGCACGGGGTTGTTCTTCGTGCGGCGCGAGAGGACCTGGATCACGCGGCGCACCTCCTCGTCGCGCCCGATGACCGGATCGAGCTTGCCCCGGCGTGCCATGTCCGTCAGGTCGCGCCCGTACTTCTCGAGGGCCTGGTAGCGCTCCTCCGCGTTGGGGTCGGTCACGCGCTGGTTCCCGCGGATCTCGCGCAGGACGCCCAGGAACGCGTCGCGGCTCGCGCCGTGCCGCTTGAGGACGTCGGCGGCGACGTTCTTGCTGTCGAGGAGCGCGAGCAGGAGGTGCTCGGTCGAGATGTACTCGTCCTTGAGTCCCTCCGCCTCCTTGAGCGCGCTCTTGAGGACGGCGTCGAACCGCGGCGAGACGTGCGTCGCGCTCCCTTGCGTGTGGGGGAGGGCGCCCAGCGCCTTCTCGACGTCCTGGAGGATCGCTCCCGTCTTCACTCCCATCTTTCCGAGCGCGGCCGGGACCACGCCTCCCTCTTGCGACACGAGCGCCTGCAGGAGGTGCTCCGGCGTGACCTCGGGATGGTCGGCGCGCTCCGCCGCCGTCTGCGCCGCGGCGAGCGCCTCCTGGGCCTTGACCGTGAACTGGTCCATGCGCATGTGGGTCGTTGCCTCCCAACGTCTGACGTTAGATCATGAGTGTAAAATTGTCAAGATTGTTGAGTTTATTAATATAACATATTGATTGACAATGACATGCGGGCCTTCCTTAGGCGGTTATTTCGGACCAGCGCCTCAGGTCCATTAACATCCCCCTTCATGCTTCCATTTCTACGCCATGCGCGGCTGGCGCTGATCGGGCTCGCGTTCTTTCTGAGCGGCGCTGCCGCGCTGTCCTACCAGGTCGCTTGGCAGCGGCTCCTGGCCTTTCAGACAGGCGTCGGCTTGTACTCGATCGCGGTCATCGTCGCTGCGTTCATGGTCGGGCTCGGCATGGGCAGCCATCTCGGTGGCTGGGCCAGCACGCAGGTCTCGGCGCGGCGGGCCCTGGTCTGGTTCGCCGGTTGTGAGCTCGCCATCGCCGCCTACGGCGCGCTGAGCGGCCGTCTCTACTACGACTGGCTCTACCTCCGGTTCGGCTGGCTCTACGCCTCGCCCCTGCGCGGCGGGCTGCTTCACCTGGCCAGCCTCGCCGTGCCGACCGTGCTCATGGGGATGTCGCTGCCCTTCCTGACGCGGGCGATGGTGCGCGACGCGGAGTCGGCCAGCGGGACGATTTCGTTCCTGTACGGCACCAACGTCGTGGGAGCGGCCGCGGGAGCGCTGGCAACGCCCTGGGTGTTCATCCGTCATCACGGCATCCTCGCCCCCGTGCTCGCGGCCGTGGCCGCGAACGTGATCGCGGGGACGAGCGCCCTCGTCCTGGCCATGATCGAGTCGGGGGTGCCGGCGGAGACGGAAACGGCCTCGGCGGCGGCCACCGCCGTCCGGACGGGCCGCGGCACCGGGGGGACCGATCGGCTCCGCGGGTGGATGGCGCTCTACGCCCTGAGCGGGTTCTGCGCGCTCGCGCTCGAGATGCTGTGGTTCCGGCTCATGGAGCTCGCCGTCAAGTCCACCGCCTACACCTTCGGCACCCTGCTCGCCGTGTACCTGCTCGGCTCGGGCGCAGGGAGCCTCGCCGGCATCGCGATCGCGCCCCGGCTCGGGGCCCCGCGGCGCACCTTCCTCGCCTGCCAGTGCCTGCTCCTCGCCTACGCGGGGGCCGTGCTGGCGCTGCTCGTGTGGCTGCCGCCGGACACTCCGGGATACGCCTGGTACTACGAGCTCTGGGGCGGCTACCGGTCGTTCAACCTCGGCGGCCCGCGCCACACGGCGGCGCTCCTGCGGCTGTACGTCGTGTTTCCCATCGTGCTCTTCGGCCCCCCGACCGTGCTGATGGGGCTTTCGTACCCGATCCTGCAGCGCGCGGTGCAGGACGACCCCGCGCTGAGCGGACGCAAGGTCGGACTGCTGCAGGCGGCCAACATCGCCGGGTGCGTGGCCGGGAGCCTGCTCGTGGGCCTGGGGACCCTGACCTGGCTCGGCACGTCGGGCACGCTGCGCCTCCTCGTGATCGTGGGGATCGTGTTTGCCCTCCTCGGCCTCCGCGAGCCGGGCCCGCGGAGGAGCTTCCTGGCCCTCGCCCTTCTCCTGGCCGCGGTCGCCGCCGCCGTCCCCGGCCAGCGCGCCCTCTGGCTGAGGCTGCACGGGACGGCGGACCGGGCCAGCCTCCTGGAGGAGGACGCCACGGGCGTGGTCGCCCTCATCCCCGCCCGCGACCGCTGGAAGGTCTGGGCGGGCGGGCGCAATCACAGCATGCTGCCGTTCGGCGGGATCCACACCACGCTGGGCGCCGCCCCTGCCATCGTGCATCCGGCACCGCGTGAAGTGGCCATCATCGGCCTGGGATCGGGCGACACCGCCGCCTCCGCCGGCTGCCGGCGGGACGTGGACCAGCACGTCACCGTCTTCGAGCTCTACGCGCCCGAGCACCGGCAGCTCCTGGCCCTCCTCGACCTGCCCGACCCTCCGGCCAAGCTGGGGCGGCTGCTCGGCGACCCGCGCTACACGTTCCGCATCGCGGATGGACGCAACGCCCTCGAACGGGACGGGCGGCTCTACGACCTCATCGAGGCGGACGCGCTCTGGCCGACGACGCCCTACGCGGGGAACCTCTATTCGCTCGACTTCTTCCGCATGTGCGCGCGTCGCTTGCGGCCGGGCGGGCTCGTGACGACCTGGGTGCCGAGCCGCCGCGTGCGCGCGACCTTCCTGGCCACGTTTCCCCATGCGATCGACGTCGGCGCGGACGTCGTCATCGGCAGCCAGAGCCCGATCGAGATCGATCCGGACGCGTGGCAGCGGCGCGTCTTCGCCCCTTCCACGGTGGCCTACCTCGGGGGACCGCGCTCGAACGCGGTCTGGGCGGAGCTCCAGTCCGCCCGTCCCGCCGCCCAGGCGCCCCCGGGGACCGCCATCAATCGTGATCTCTTCCCCCGAGACGAGTTCAACACGCCGGACTAGACTCGAAGGGAGGATGCGACATCGCCAGCGGACCACGACCGCGCGCCCGCCCGTCCCCGCGCGGACGGCCGGGCCGCCCCCTCCGAGCCTGGCCAAGGTCGAGGAATCGCTCTACCTGAGCGTCCAGGCCATCAAGAAGAAGCACGCCCTCGAGCGGCTGGGCATCTCGTTCTACGACTCGCAGACCACCCTGAACTGGTCCTACAACGCGGACGCCCACTTCCACGCCGCCTCCACGATCAAGCTGGCCGTCCTGGTGGGGGTCTACGGGCAGATCTGGCGCGGGACGCTCACCGCCGACGCGCCCGTCCACGTGCGCAACCGGTTCACCAGCATCGTGGAGAACCGGCCGTTCGCGCTCGACCTCGAGGGGGAGCCCAACCAGGAAGTCGCGAGGAGGCTGGGCCGCACGATGAGCGTGCGCGACCTCGCGTACCACATGATCACGACCTCCAGCAATTTCGCGACCAACCTGCTCATCGACGTGGTGGGCCTGGAGGTCATCCGCCGCGCGCTCGAGGAGCTCAAGATCGAGGGCGTGATCCTGCTCCGCGGCGTGCAGGACGAGGCCGCCTTCCAGAAGGGCCTCAACAACCAGGTCACGGCCAACGGGCTCCTCAAGCTGCTCCGGCTGATCGCGGAGGGCCGGGCCTGGTCACCCGAGGTGTGCGCGCAGATGCTCGAGATCCTGCTCGACCAGCGCTTCAAGAGCGGCATCCCGGCCGGGCTGCCCGGCGACGTCCACGTCGCCCACAAGACCGGCAACATCTCGACCGTGGACCACGACGCCGGCATCATCTACATGGGAAACCGCAACCCGTACTTCCTGGTCATCCTGACCCAGTTCCCGGCGGAGGCGCGGAGGAGCGCGGCGGTGGCGGAGGTCTCCAAGGACCTGTTCGAGACGCTGGGCCGGCTGCCGCGGCCGAGCGAGCTCCTGTGCTAGTGTCCGTCCCGGAGAATGGAGCAGGCCCGCCCCACGAGCGCTCTGGCGACGCTCGCGCTGGCCCTCGCGGGGTCGCTCGCCGCGGCCGGCCTGTGGGGGCGAGCGGGCGAGGTCGTCGGGATCGACTTCTACCAGTTCTGGGCGGTGGGTCGGGCGGCGGCGGTGGCGGGCCCGGTCGATCCGTACTCGCCGGCCGGTGACGAGCGGATCGTCGCGCTCGCCCTCGCGCATTCGCAGGACTCGCCCTACCGCGACACCGCCGCCCGCTATCGTCGCGTGCTCGAGACCTACGGCAGCCCTCTCTTCTACGCCGCCTTCGTGCCCCTGGCCTGGCCGCACTACGAGACCTCGCTCCTCGTCTTCCAGGCCGCGTCCCTCGCGGCCGGCGTGGTCGCTCTCTTCCTGCTCGCGCGCGCGGCCGGTCTCCCCGGCCCCGCCGCCGTCGCCCTGCCCGCCGCCCTGCTCGAGTGGAGCCAGCCCCTCTACGCCGACACGAGCGTCGGCAACGTCGGGCGGCTCCAGCTCGCGTGTGTGTGCGCCGTCCTCGTCGTGCTCGCCGCCCGGACGCGAGGACGCCATCTCGCCGCCGGCTTCCTCCTGGCCCTGGCCGCGGCCTTCAAGCCCACCGTCCTCCTCGCGCCGGTCGCCCTCGCGGCCGCCCTGGCGGTGCGCGGCGCCGGCCGCGACCTGCTCCGGCTCGGCGCCGGTCTCCTCGGCGGCCTGATCGCCGCCGTCGCCACGGCCGCCGCGCTGGGTTTCGCGCCCGCGACCTGGCTCGCATGGATGCGAGCGGTGCGCGCCATGCCGGAGTCGCAGATCACGCTCGCCCTGGGCAACTACGGCTGGCGGCGGCTGGCCGCGGACGCGACCGGCCATGATCCGGTGGCCGTCAGCGTCGTCCTGGCCGGGCTGGTGCTGGTCGCAGGAGTATGGCGATCGCGGGGCGCGCCGGCGGAGGCGGCGGCGTTCGAGGAGCAACGGGCGGTGGCCCTGGGCTGCCTCGCCTACCTGTTCGCCGGCCGCCTGGTCTGGAGCCACTATTACCTGCTCGCGACGCCCGCCGCCGTGCTCGCGCTCGGCCGCAGTCGCGGACCCTTCGCATCCAACGCCCTTCTCGCCCTCGCCGGCCTCGGCCTCACCGCCACCGCGCGGATCCTGGCCGTGACCGGAGGCGGCGCGTGGACGGAGGCCATCCTCCTCGACGTCGCGGCGGTGGTGATCGCGGCGGCGCTGGCGCGGACGAGGGCGGGGGGAGTGGGCTAGGCAAGCTTCCGCAGCACGAAGCACTTCAGGTAGTACGTCTCGGGCACCCCGAGCAGGACCGGATGGTCGCGGGCCTGGCGCCGCTTCTCGACCACGCTCACCGAGGTGGCCGCGTCCGCGGCGGCGTCGGCCAGGATCTCCTCGAGGTCCGCCTCGTGCACGTGGTACGAGCACGAGCAGGTGACGAGGCACCCGCCCGGCCGGAGGATCTTGAGCGCGCGCAGGTTGATCTCCTTGTAGCCCCGGCGCGCCTTCTCCACGGCGGCCTTGCTCTTGGCGAAGGCGGGGGGATCGAGGATCACGGTGTCGAAGCGCTCCCCGCGGGCGTCGAAGTCGTGCAGGAGGTCGAAGACGTTCGCCTCCCGCGCGGTCACGTTCGTGATGCCGTTGAGGGCGGCGTTGCCGCGCACGCGCGCGACCGCGTCGGCGGAGACGTCGACGGCCACGACCTCGTCCGCCTTCGCCGCCACCTGCAGGCCGAAGCCCCCGTGGTAGGTGAAGGCGTCGAGCACGCGGCCGCGCGCGTACTCACGGGCCATCGCGTGGTTCTCGCGCTGGTCGAGGAAGAGGCCGGTCTTCTGGCCCCGCCAGAGGTCGGCCTCGAAGCGGACGCCGTTCTCGGTCACGGTGACCGCCGTCGGTACCTCGCCGTGGAGGATGCCGGTCTGCGCGGCTAGGCCCTCCAGCCCCCGCACGCGCGGATCGTTGCGCTCGAGGATGCCTCGCGGCTGGAAGAGCTCGACCAGCGCGGAGACGATCTCGCCCTTGAGGGCGTCCGTGGCCTGGGCCAGCGTCTGGACGACCAGGTACTCCCCGTAACGATCGACGACGAGGGAGGGCAGCCCGTCGCCCTCGCCGTGGACGATGCGGCAGGCCTCCACCCCCGGGGCGACGGCGTCGCGCCAGGCGCGCGCGGCGCGCAGGCGGTCGCGCAGGAAGGTCGGGGCCAGCGTCTCTCCGCGCTCGAGCATGCGGAGCTGGATCTCCGACCGCGACGAGAAGAAGGCGAAGCCGAGGGGCCGCCCGCCGGGGGCGAGGACGCGCACCACCGCGCCCGCGGCCACGCCGTCCGCGCGGGCCACGTCGCTGCGGAAGATCCAGGGATGGCCGGAGCGGACGCGCGCCTCGCCGCGCTTGGTCAGGATCACCGGCGGCGCGGCCATGCGCCGATCGTATCCTCTTTCGCCCCCCGGACCCGTTTGCTAGAGTCTCCTTGAGCCCCTACGGAGGTGCTCTCGCCCATGGACAACCTCGTCCGCACCGATCCCGAGGTGGCGGAGGCCATCCGCAACGAGACGCGCCGCCAGGGCGCGCAGCTGGAGCTCATCGCGTCCGAGAACTTCGTCTCGGAGGCGGTGCTGGAGGCGCTCGGCACCGTCCTCACCAACAAGTACGCCGAGGGCTACCCGGGCCGGCGCTACTACGGCGGCTGCGAGTTCGTGGACGTGGCGGAGACCCTCGCCATCCAGCGCGCGAAGCAGCTCTTCGCGGCCGACCACGCCAACGTCCAGCCCCACTCGGGCGCCCAGGCCAACATGTCCGTCTACATGACGGTCTGCCAGCCCGGCGACACCATCCTGGGCATGAACCTCTCGCACGGCGGGCACCTCACCCACGGCCATCCCCTGAACTTCTCCGGCCGCTACTTCAAGGTCGTGGCCTACGGGGTGAGGAAGGAGGACGAGCGTATCGACTACGAGGCGATGGCCGCCCTCGCCCGCGAGCACAAGCCCAAGGTGGTGGTGGTGGGCGCGAGCGCCTACCCGCGCACGCTCGACTTCGTGGCCGTGCGCCGCGCCGCCGACGAGTGCGGGGCGGTGGTGATGGCGGACATGGCCCACGTCGCGGGGCTGGTGGCGGCGGGCCTGCATCCGAGCCCGGTCCCGCACGCCGAGTTCGTCACCACCACGACCCACAAGACGCTGCGCGGGCCGCGCGGGGGCATGATCCTGTGCCAGGAGAAGTGGGCGAAGGAGGCGGACAAGCTGCTGTTCCCCGGCGTGCAGGGCGGGCCCCTCATGCACGTCATCGCGGCCAAGGCGGTGGCCTTCAAGGAAGCGCTGCAGCCGGAGTTCAAGGTCTACCAGGCACAGGTCCTGAAGAACGCCAAGGCCCTGGCCGCCACCCTGATGGACGAGGGCTGGCGGCTCGTCTCCGGCGGCACCGACAACCACCTCATGCTCCTCGACGTGTTCGCCAAGGGCATCACGGGCAAGGTGGCGGAGAAGGCCCTCGACCGCGCGGGGATCACCGTGAACAAGAACACGATCCCCTTCGACACGAACTCGCCGATGGTCGCGTCCGGGATCCGCATCGGCACCCCCGCCCTCACCACGCGCGGCATGGAGGAAGCCGAGATGGAGAAGGTCGGCCGGTTGATCTCGCGGGCCCTCCAGGCCGTGGAGGACGAATCGCGCCTGGCCGAGGTCAAGCGGGACGTGCAGAAGCTCTGCGACCAGTTCCCGCTCTACGCCGCGCGCCTCGAGGCCTACGACGCCGCCCTGGCCGCGCACGCGTAGGACCGGCGTCTAGGACGACGGGCCGCTTCGTCGCGCGAGGCCCGGGTCGGTCAGGCTCAGGCGCCCCGCCTCGTCCGCCAGCGTCAGCTGCCCGGCCTTCTGCGACTCCGCATCCGCGAGCGACAGCTGCCCGGGCGTGGCGCCCGGCCGCCGGGCCAGGATCTCGGCCACCGCCTGACGCGCGGCGCGATGGAGCTCCGGATCGTCGTGCCGCGCCATGGCTTCCTTGAGGGGGAGGACGGCCGCCACCGATCCGACGCGCCCCAGGGCCTCCGCGGCGGCCACGCGCGCGTCCTCGCGGTCGAGCGCCTCGATGAGCGGCGGCTCCGCCGCGGGCAGGCCCACCGCCGCCAGCGCGCGGGCGGCCGCCACCGCCAGGGCGCCCCTCTCCTGGCGCAGGATGCGGGCGATGGTCGGGATCGTCTCGGGGAGGCGGCGGTGGCCGAGCGACTCCAGGGCGGCCGCGGCGACCTGCGACCGGCGGGCTCTCCGCGCCTGGCTCAAGATCGCCTCTGCCTGCTCGAGGGGCAGGTGGTCGTGCAGGGTGGCGATCGCCCGCGCCGCGCAGGCGGGATCGGCGCGAGGATCGCGGGCCAGGGCCAGGAGCACTCCGCGGCCTTCTTCCTCCAGCGCCATGGCGCACCTCAGCCGGATCTCCTCGACCTCGTCCTTCAGGCCCGCCCTCAGGGCCGGACGCGTCGAAGCGTGCTCGGGGAACTCGCGGGCGAGGGTGAGCAGGTCCTGGAGCCGTGCGCCGGGCAGCGGCTCGAGGCGGGCGGTCTCGGCCAGCCGGGCCGCGACGTCGTCCGGCCCGCGCAGGCGCTGCGCGGTGTCGAGGAGCGCGGGCAGGATCTCTCTCAGCCGCTCGGCCAGCTCGCTCGGGGAGGAGGCCTCGATGGTGACCCGCAGCTGGCCCGCCTCGAACGCCGCCTCCGTGGTCTTGAGCCACTCCAGGCCGCGCCGCCGCCGGATCCCGAGCTCGGCGAGGAACGCACGCACGAGGGGGCGCGTGGCCACGTCCAGCACGGCGCGGGCGAGGGTGTTCGGCCCCTCGATGTAGGCCACCTCGTCGAACTCGACGTCGCCCAGCTCGAGCTCGCGCACGCCCATGCGCTTGCGCGCGGCGGTGGACAGGTCCTCGCGGCGCAGGCGCAGGCCCTGGGTGCGGTCGTCGTGACGCTCGTCGCTGATCACGATGCGGGTCGCCATCGTGATCGTGCGCGTGAGCTCGAAGCGGACGAGCAGCTCTCCCGACCGTCCGACCAGCTCGCTCCCGTGGCCGCGGGGGTCCTGCACATCGGTCAGTCCGCAGTCCCGGGCCGTCCGGCACCAGGCGTCGTGGAGGCGCTGCCGCTTGAGGGTGACGGCGTCCACGATCAGGGAGCCGGCGGTCCAAGCGCCGATGAACAACCACCGCCAGAACATCGCCTTCCTCGTCCGTGAGGCTCGTATCTACACGAAACGACTCGGCGCGCCAAGACGGCCGCGCTGGAGTCGTGGGCGGGTGCGCGCGCCTCAGCGTGGCTGGCGTGCGGGCGTCACCTTCAGGGGCAGAGTCCGGTTCCCACTCCCGTTCGAGGCATAGGCGTCCACCTGGATGGCCCCGGGCGGGCAGTCGTGGGCGATGCTGGCATGCCCTGTCCGGTCGGGAGCGACGTGCAGGTCGGAGAAGCCGGTGTGCCGCGTGAGGCTGCGGTTCCCGGCCAGGGTGAACGTGACCGCGCCCGGTCCCCCCGGCGCCGGGCCGTTCGAGTTGGTGCGGAGGTCGAGCCGCACCGAGCAGGCATGAGTGGTCGTGTTGTAGATCTGGTAGAACGTCTGCATGCCCCCGGTGGTCCACAGGGGGTTGAAGAGCGTGGTCTCCTCGACGCGCACCCGGAACTGGGAGGCGTTGGCGGTGTTGATGTGTCCGTTCACGGCGAAGAAGAGGGTGACGTTGCCCGGTGAGAGCAGGGCCACCCGCGCCGCTCCCACCCCGGCCACGCTGTCGTAGCTCACCGGCTCGACGGAGTCGGCCACGTCGCTGATGGGGACGGGGACGCCACCGCAGGCGTCGAGGATCTCCATCACCGCGATCTCCGCCTGCTGGTCGGGCGGGGTCAGGTTCTCGAGCATGATCGCGTAGGAGCGGCCGGCCTTGGCCACGAAGCGGAACCAGCGGGTGGCGGGGGCGGGCGCGGCCCCGATGTCGCCCGTCTGGGTGCTGCCGTCGGGCACGAGCAGGGGCGCGTTGGCACACACCGTGTTGTCGGCGGCCGCGCCTACGGCCAGGGCGGCGAAGAGGGATACGGAAAAGAGGACGACGTTCCGGCTCTGCATGATCACCTCAAGGGGGGGAGTCGAGTCTACACCCCGGGGATGCGCACGGACCGGCGCCGGAAGGTGACGCGCTAGAATCGTGGGTCCGTGCCCGGACTCGCCCCCGCCGCTACCACCGACTTCTTCGGCCCGCGCGGTCTCCTTGCCGGAGCCCTGCCGACCTACGAGGAGCGCCCGGCCCAGGCCCGCCTCTCGCAGGCGGTGGCGGACGTTCTGGACCAGGGCGGCCTGCTGCTGGCGGAAGCGGGGACGGGCACGGGCAAGACCCTCGCCTACCTCCTCCCCGCGGTCGAGCTGGGACGCCGCGTGGTCGTCTCCACCGGGACCAAGAACCTCCAGGAGCAGCTCCTGGGCAAGGACATCCCGCTCCTGGCACGCGCGCTCGGGCGCGACCTCAGCGTGGCCGTGATGAAGGGCCGCGGCAACTACCTCTGCCTCCTGCGCTACAAGTCGTTCGGGCAGGCGGGCAGCTTCCGCCGCTTCGACGAGATCCCGCTCTTCCGCGCCGTCGAGGCCTGGGCCCCCCGCACGGAGACGGGGGACCGGGCGGAGGTGGAGGACCTGCCCGACGGCGCCGACTTCTGGCGCGAGATCTCCGCCGCCAGCGAGAACTGCATCGGCCAGGCCTGCCCCGACTTCGATCCCTGCTGGGTCACGCGCATGCGCCAGCGCGCGCTGGAGGCGGACCTCGTGGTGGTCAACCACCACCTGCTGTGCGCGGACCTGGCGGTCAAGGACGGCAGCTACGGGGCCGTGATCCCGGACTACGACACCGTCGTGCTCGACGAGGCCCACCTGCTGGAGGACGTGGCCACGCAGTACTTCGGGATCCAGGTCTCCTCCCATCGCGTGGAGGACCTCTGCCGCGACGTCGAGCGCGAGCTCAAGGCGGCGCGGCGCGACGCGCGGGAGGTGCACGCGGAGCTGGACGGCGTCCGCCATCGCGCGGACGCCTTCTTCAAGACGGTGGCCCAGGGACGCGGGCACCGCCTGAAGAAGGGATGGATGCCGCCGCGGGTGGCGGAGCAGGCCACCGCGATGCTCGACCGCTTCGAGGGGTTGCGCACCGCGCTCCTGGCCCTCCCGGAGCGCTCGGACGCGCTCTCGTCGCTGGCCGGCCGCGCCCAGGTCCTGGGCCAGGACCTGGGCTTCGTCCTCGGTGCGGAGGACGACGGCCACGTCTGCTTCGTGGAGACGCGGGGCCGCGGCGTGTTCCTGCGCGCCACGCCCATCGACGTCTCCGCCCGCCTGCGGGACCTGCTCTTCGACCAGGTGCGCGCGGCGGTGCTGACCTCGGCCACCCTGGCCGTGGACGGCGGGTTCGAGTACCTGAAGTCGCGCCTGGGGCTCGAGCCCACGGCCGAGCTGATGCTGCCCTCGCCGTTCGATTTCCAGGAGCAGGCCATCCTCTACGTGCCGCGCGGCATGCCGGAGCCGTCCGCGCCGTCGTTCGTGGACCGGGCGGCCGAGGAGATCACGCGGATCCTCGAGGTCAGCCGCGGCCGCGCCTTCGTGCTGTTCACCTCCTACGCGAACATGAACGCGGTCGCGGAGCGGATCGCCTCCCGCGTCCCCTATCCGATCCTCATGCAGGGCGAGGCCCCCAAGCCCGTCCTCCTCGAGACCTTCCGCCGCACGCCGGGCGCGGTCCTGCTCGCGACCTCGTCCTTCTGGCAGGGGGTGGACGTCGCGGGCGAGCAGCTCTCGTGCGTGATCATCGACAAGCTGCCCTTCGCCTCCCCCGCCGATCCCGTGGTGCAGGCCCGCATCGAGCGCCTGCGCAACCAGGGCGGCAATCCCTTCCAGGACTACCAGGTGCCGGTGGCGATCCTGATGCTCAAGCAGGGCCTCGGCCGGCTCATCCGCGCCGCCTCGGATCGGGGCATCCTGGCCGTCCTGGACAGCCGCGTCGTGGAGCGGCCCTACGGCCGGCGCTTCCTGGAGAGCCTGCCGCCCGCCCGGCTCGTCCACGACCTCGCGGCTCTCGCGGGTCATCTTGAGTGAGAGCGGGCATGCGGCGCGGGTGAGGCGGGCGGGGCTGGTCCCGTCGGTCGCGCTGTCCGCGCTGGCCGTGCTCGCCCCGGCCGCCTTCGGCGCGGCGGGCGCCGCCGACGAGGCCGACCTCGTCGTCAGCTCGCTCGACCGACCGGTCTCCCTGGCCACGGCGTGGCGTCAGCGGACGGGCGACGACCCGCGCTGGGCGCAGAGCGACTACGACGACTCCGCGTGGACCAAGGTCCGGGTGCCGATGGGATGGGGACGGCGCACCGGCCCGCGCGTGGCCTACGCCTGGTACCGGCTGACGGTGCAGGTCGGCCCGGAGGGGCTGGGCCCGACCCCGGACGAGCGCGCCCGCCTCCGGCTGGGACTCGCCGTCGGCAAGGTGGACAGCGCCTACGAGGTGTACGCAGGGGGCGTGAGGCTGGGCGGAGTCGGCGCGCTGCCACCGGCGCGGCGCATCGACTACGACCGGCACGCGGTCTACTTCGTGCCCGCGACCGCGATCGAGCCGGGCGGACGCCTGTTGATCGCGCTGCGCACCTGGAAGTCCGACGCGACCAGCCCGAGCACGCCCGGCCCCGTGGAGGGCGCGTACCGGCTGGGACCGATCGACACCCTCACCCGGGACGCCCTGACCGCGGAGGCGCCCGCGCTCGTCTTCGCCGGGCTGTTCGTGGTGGCCGGCCTCTACCACCTCCAGCTCTACCGGCGGCAGCCCACGCAGCGCGTGTACCTGTGGTTCGGCCTCGTCGCGCTGGGGGCGGGCGTCTACACCCTCCTGCGCAGCCAGTGGAAGTACGCCCTCTCCGACGACTTCGTGCGGTTGAAGGACGTGGAGCACATGCTGCTCTACGTCATCGCGATCCTGTTCGTGCAGTTCCTGTGGCCGTTCCTCTCGCGGCCCATCTCGTGGCCGCTGCGCGCCTACCAGGGCCTCAACGCGCTGGGGGCGGTGGCCGTGCTCGTCTCGCCCAGCCTCACCGTGAACCTGCGGCTGCTGCCGGCGTGGGAGGTGGGCGCGCTGCTGCTGGCGGCGGCCATGCTCTTCGAGGTCGGACGCGCGGCCTGGCGCGGGCATCCGGACGCGCGCACGGTCGCCATCGGCATCGCCCTCATGACCGCTTGCTACGTCAACGACATCGCCATGGAGCGCGGGTTGTGGATCGGCCCCCGCCTCATTCCCTTCGGCTTCGCCGTCCTCCTGTCCTCGATGGCGGTCTCGCTGGCCAACCGCTTCAGCCGCGTGCACCGCGAGCTCTGGCAGCTGCGCCGCGACCTCGAAGAACGGGTCGAGGCCCGCACGCGCGAGCTGTCCGGACGGACGGACGAGCTGTCGAAGGCCAACACGGCCCTGCGCGAGCGCACGGCGGAGGTGGCGGAGGCGAGCAAGGCCAAGTCGCAGTTCGTGGCCAACATGAGCCACGAGATCCGCACCCCCATGAACGGGGTGATCGGGATGGCTTCCCTGCTTCAGAACACGCCGCTCTCCGCGGAGCAGCGCGACTACGTGGACACCATCGCGAGCTCCGGGCGCGCCTTGATGCGCATCATCGACGACATCCTCGACTTCTCGAAGATCGAGTCGGGCCACCTCGAGCTGGAGAGCGTCGACCTCGCGCCGCGGCAGCTGGTGGCGGAGGTGATCCGGCTCTTCGCCCCCCTGGCCAAGGCCAAGGGCCTGGAGCTGGCCGCCACCATCGAGGACAGCGTCGCCCACGTCCTTCGCGGCGATCCCGGCCGCCTCCGCCAGGCGCTCGTGAACCTGGTCGGCAACGCGGTGAAGTTCACGGAGAAGGGCCAGGTCACGGTACGGGTCCGGGTGGACGCGGAGCAGCCCGAGGCGCAGCTCGTCCGCTTCGCGGTGCGCGACACCGGGATCGGCATCGGGTCCGAGGCCCTCGGCCGCCTGTTCCAGCCCTTCGCCCAGGCCGACGGCTCGACCACGCGGCGCTACGGCGGCACCGGCCTCGGCCTCGTGATCTCGAAGCGCCTGGTGGAGCTGATGGGCGGGCAGCTCGGCGTCATGAGTGAGCCGGGCGAGGGAAGCGTATTCTGGTTCAACGCGCGCCTGGAGCGCTCCGCGCTCACCGCCCGGCCGGAGGCGCTCCCGGCGTCCGCCCCGGCGCCCCCGATCGCATCCGTCACCGGCCCGCCTCGCGGCCGCGTCCTGGTGGCGGAGGACAACATCGTCAACCAGAAGGTCGCGGCCCGGATCCTCGAGCGCCTGGGCTACGACGTGGACGTGGCGGGCACGGGCGAAGAGGCGGTAGCGGCGGCGCGGCGGCATCGGTACGCAGCCATCCTCATGGACGGCCAGATGCCGCAGACGGACGGCTTCGAGGCCACCCGGATGATCCGCGCGCTGGAAGGCACGCGCCACACCCCGATCATCGCCCTCACCGCGAGCGCCATGCGCGGCGACCGGGAGCGCTGCCTGGCCGCCGGCATGGACGACTACGTGCCCAAGCCGGTCAGCCCCGAGCAGCTCGAGGCGGCGATCCGGCGCTGGGTCCCCGAACCCGTGGCCGCCCGGCCGGCCGCCGTCGTCGCCGACGCCGTCGCCTCCGCCACTGCGGGCGGCCCCATCGACTGGGAAGTCCTGGCCGACCTCCTGGCCATGACCCGTCCCGATTTCCTGCAGGAGCTGCTCGCGTTGTTCCTGCGCGATTCCCGGAAGATGCTGGCCGACCTCGGGGACGCGCGCGTCCAGGAGGACCTGGCGACCTGGAAGCAGGTGGCGCACAAGCTCCGCGGGAGCGGCGCGACGATCGGCGCCCGCGGGATGATGGCGCTCACCGCGGAGATGGAGACCCTCGGCCAGCCGGACCTGGCCGGGCGGGGGGACGCGATGCTGCGCGGCCTGCTCGAAGAGTTCGCGGCCGTGCGCCGGGCGCTCTTGACGGAGCGACGGCTCCCCGGCGCGCCGTTCATCCAGGAGGACCAGGCGCCGGAGTGAGCGCCGCCGGAGGACCGCGCTCAGACCGTGGTCCCCGGGGTCTCCACCTCCGCCTTGGCCGGGCTGAGCCGCAAGGTCAGGATCCCGGCGCCGGCCACGAGAACGCTGCCCGCGACCGTGAAGCCGTCGGGCAGCCGGCGCCAGAACAGCCAGTCGAGCGCGCCCGCGAACACCACCGCCGAATAGATGAACGGGCCGACCTGCGCGGCCGGGGCGTGCGCATAGGCCCGCGTCATCGCGAGCTGGCCGGCGGTGGCGGTCGCCCCCATGGCGAGCACGGCCCACCACAGAGAGCCGTGGGGGGCGCGCCAGGTGACGGCGGCGGGCAGGGCGGAGAGGAGGGTCGAGGTGATCGCGAAGTAGAAGACGATGCGGGCCACCGGCTCCGTCCGCGTCAGCCGCCGCACGCCCACCTGCGCCACCGCGGCGAAGATCGCCGAGGCCAGGCCGAGCAGGGCGACCGGCTCCACCAGGCCTCTCCCCGGCCGCAGGATGAGGAGGATCCCGAGGAACCCGACCACGACCGGCGTCCACATCCGCCCCGGGAACTCCTCGCCCAGCCACACGCTCTCCACGAAGGGCATGAACAGGGGCAGCGAGTAGTTCAGGAGCACGGCGTCGGCCAGGCGCATGTGGGCGAGCGCGTAGAAGAAGCAGTACATGGACGCGATGCCGGCCAGGCTGCGGACGAGGTGCTCGCGCAGGTGGCGCGTCCGCAGGTCCACGCCCACGATCCAGGGCAGGAGGGTGAGCAGACCGACCGCGCTGCGGAAGAACACGACGACCGCGTTGGGGAGCGCGGCGGAGGAGAGCTTCACCGCCACGCTCATGACCGCGAACAGCAGCGCCGAAGCCACCATGTACAGCGCGCCCCGCCGGAGGTCGTGCTCGTGGCCCATGAGGGGCGATGATAAAGTGATTGAGCGCGCGTGGCCGCGGGGACGACGCGCTGAGCTTTCGGTGAGGGCAGCCCGACCAGTGAGCGCGCCGCCGCACGTTTGCGGTGGCGAGCGACGGGGGGTTTCAGGGGGGGAGCCGTAGCCCGACTGCATGGAGCGGAGCGTTCCCCCCCTGAGGTCAAAGACACATGTTCGAGGTTTCCTACGAGACCACGTTCTGCGCGACGCACCGCTTGACGCGGGAGGGCCAGCCCATCGAGCCCATCCACGGACACGACTGGCGGGTGGAGGCGGTAGCGGCGGGCCGCGACCTCGACGCCATCGGCGTGGTCCTCGATTTCGAGCACCTCAAGAAGGCGGTGGGGGAGGTGGCGGGCCGATTCCACTACCGCGACATGAACGAGCACCCCGACCTGGCCGGCCGGAGCCCGTCCGCGGAGGCGGTGGCGCGCCACTTCTTCGAAGAGGTGCGCAAGGGGCTCGGTCCGGAGGGGCGACTCCTGCGGCGGGTGAGGGTGTGGGAGGCCCCCGGCTGCTCCGCCACCTACGCCGACTGACGTGCTGACCGTCAACGAGATCTTCTTCTCCATCCAGGGCGAAGGGACCCGCGCCGGCCTCCCCTGCGTGTTCGTGCGGCTGACCGGCTGCCCCCTGCGCTGCGTGTACTGCGACACCGCCTACGCGTTCCACGAGGGGCAGCGCCGGGAGGAGGCGGACGTGATCGCGGAGATCGAGCGCTTCCCGTGCCGCCTGGTGCTGCTCACCGGCGGTGAGCCGCTGGCCCAGCCGCCGGCCTTCCCGTTCGTCTCCGCCCTCGCCGACCGCGGGTGGCAGGTCCTGGTCGAGACCTCGGGCCACGTGCCGATCGAGGCGCTCGACGCGCGGGCGGTGGCCATCCTCGACGTGAAGACGCCGCGGTCGGGCGAGATGCACCGCATGCACTGGGAGAACCTCGACCGCCTGCGGGAGCGGGACGAGGTCAAGTTCGTGATCGCCGACCGCCAGGACTACGAGTGGTCGCGCTCCCTCGTGCGCGAGCGCGCGCTGGCCGACCGCGGTCCCGTCCTCTTCTCGCCCGTGCACGGCGTGCTCGACCCCGGCGCGCTCGCGCGCTGGGTCCTCGACGACGGCCTCCCCGCGCGCGTCCAGGTCCAGCTCCACAAGTACCTCTGGCCGGGGGTGGAGAGAGGCGTGTGAGCCCGCCGCGGCCCCGGGCCGTCGTCTGCGTGAGCGGCGGCATGGACTCGGCGCTGACGGCGGCCCTGGCCGCCGTCGAGCACGACCTCGCCTTCCTGCACGCCGACTACGGCCAGCGCACGGAGAAGAGGGAGCGGGCCTGCTTCCACGCGCTGGCCGACCACTACCAGGCGCGCGACCGCCTCGTGGTCGAGTTCCCGGTCTTCCGCGCGATCGGCGGCAGCAGCCTCACCGACCGCGGCATCCCCGTGCGCGAGGACGAGCCGGAGACCGGCCGGATCCCGACCTCCTACGTGCCCTTCCGCAACGCGCACCTCCTGGCCACGGCCACGTCGTGGGGGGAGGTGCTCGGGGCCCGGGCCATCTTCGTGGGCGCGGTGTGGGAGGACTCCTCGGGGTATCCGGACTGCCGTCCCGAGTTCTACCGGGCCTTCGAAGCCGCCATCCGCGAGGGGACGCGGCCCGACACCGCGATCCGCATCGAGACGCCCGTCATCCGCCTCTCCAAGGCCGACATCGTGAGGCGGGGGACCGAGCTGGGAGTGCCGTTCGAGAAGACCTGGTCGTGTTACCAGGCGGAGGACGAGGCCTGCGGCCGGTGCGAATCCTGCCGGCTGCGCCGGAGGGGTTTCGCGCAGGCGGGAGTCCCCGACCCGCTTCCCTACCGTGACGGCAGCGCGGCCTGAAATCATGAGAGACTCTGGTCGGTTTCTTGAGGGCGCGGCCCTCGGAGGTCTGAAATCCATGATGAAGCGTCTGGACGTGGCGGCCGGCCTCGGCGCCGCCCTTCTGCTGCTTCCCTCCGCGGCCGGCTGGGCCCAGTCCACCGGCGCCGTGCGCGGCCGCGTGGTGGACGAGAAGGGCCAACCGTTGCCGGAGGCCGTGGTGAGCCTCGACTACCAGGGCGGCGTGACCCGGAAGTTCGACACCAAGACCAACAAGAAGGGCGAGTTCACGCAGGTCGGCCTCACTCCCGGCCCCTACCGGATCACTGCCAGCAAGGACGGCTACCAGGGGACGTACATCGACACGCGCATCAATCTCGGCGAGCCCATGCAGCTCCCCGACTTCAAGCTGATCAGCAAGGCCGCCGCCCAGGTCGCGGCGGGCGCGGAAGCGGAGAAGGCCAACGCCGGCCTCCGCGAGCTGTTCGCCAAGGCCAACCAGCTGAGCACGGAGGGCAAGTCGGACGAGGCCATCGCCGCCTACCAGGAAGTGCTGGCCAAGAACCCGCAGATCGCGGAGGCCCACTACAACATCGGGTTCCTCAAGGGCCAGAAGAAGGACTGGCCGGGCGCGGAGGCGGCCTACCTGAAGGCCCTCGAGGTGCGTCCGGGCTACGGCGAGGCGATCTCGGCCCTGGCGCGCGTGTACCAGGACAGCGGCCAGGGAGAGAAGGCGACGGCGCTCTTGACCAAGGCCGCCGCCGAGAACCCCAAGGACGGCAAGGTCCAGTTCAACCTGGGCGTCTTCTACCTGAACTCGGGCAAGAGCGAGGAGGCGGCGGGGGCGTTCCAGAAGGCGGCGGAGGCGGACCCCGGCAACCCCGAGGTCTACTACTACCTGGGCACGCTCGCCGTCGGCCAGAACAAGATCCCGGAAGCGATCGCGAGCCTCGAGAAGTACCTCGCGATGAACCCCACCAACGCCCAGAACGTGGCCACCGCGAACGGGCTCCTGGCCGCCCTCAAGCCCAAGAAGTGACGTGATCGCCCGCCGCGTCGCCGCCGTTCGGGAGCGCATCGCCCGGGCGGCGGCGCGCGCGGGGCGCTCTTCCGACGACGTCACCCTCGTCGCCGTCAGCAAGACCCAGCCCATCGACGCGGTCCGCGAGGCCTTCGCCGCCGGCCTCCGCCACTTCGGCGAGAACAAGGTCCAGGAGGCGGAGGGGAAGATCGCGGCCGCGCCCGACCTGCGCGAGAAGGGCCTCCGCTGGCACATGGTCGGCCATTTGCAGAGCAACAAGGTCCGGCGGGCGGCCGAGCTGTTCGACGCCATCGACTCCGTGGATGGCCTGGGCCTGGCCGAGCGCCTCGAGCGGGGGGCGGAGGAGGCGCGCCGCCACCTCGGCGTGCTCGTCCAGGTCGACCTCGCGGGCGAGGAGACCAAGTTCGGGCTGGACCGGGAGCACCTCTTCCCGATGCTGGAGCAGCTCCGCAGCTACAAGGCGATCCACGTCGAGGGGCTGATGGTGCTGCCGCCGCTCTTCCCCGACCCCGAACGGGGGCGCCCCTTCTTCCGGGAGCTCCGCGCGCTCCTGGAGGAGGCGCGGCGGCTCGGCCTGGTCCGCGGCCGCGAGCTGTCGATGGGCATGAGCCACGACTTCGAGGTCGCGATCGAGGAAGGGGCGACGCAGGTCCGCGTGGGCACCGACATCTTCGGCGAGCGGAAGAAGGCCTAGACTGGATCCAGC
Organism: Vicinamibacteria bacterium; assembly: GCA_041481445.1. GTDB lineage: Bacteria > Acidobacteriota > Vicinamibacteria > Fen-336 > Fen-336 > AA29. The sequence continues at coordinate 8,472 of JBGPBV010000006.1, read as the reverse complement.
ATGTTCGTCCTCGGCGGCGTCATCCTGGGCCTGGGAGAGGTGCTGTACTACCTCCTCTGGTTCTACCTCTGGGTCCTCGTCGGCCGGGCCATCGTCTCCTGGGTGAGCGCCGACCCCCACAACGCGGTCGTCCGCGCCCTCGTGCATGCCACCGACCCGCCCCTGCGCACGGTCCGACGCCTGCTCCCCATGAGCCTCCGGTACTTCCCGATCGACGTCGCGTTCCTGGTGCTCGTGGCTCTCGTGTTCTTGGCGCAATACGCGGCGGCCGAGCAGTTGATGGCCCTGGGAACCCGCATGAGTGGGCCTGGTTACGCCATATAGCCTCAGGTTTCGCTTGAGGTTTGGCCGGAATCGTGGCATTCTAGGGGCATGCAGCGGCCGCTGGGGCCACACAGGTTCGGGTCTTGAAGATCTCGCCGATGGACATCCAGCGGCAGACCTTCGGCCGCCGGTACCGGGGGCTCGACCCGGACGAGGTCCGCGCGTACCTCAACATCGTGGCCGAGGAGGTCGCCTCGGTCCAGATGGAGCGCGACCGCCTCGAGCAGGAGGTGCAGTCGCTGCGCTCGCTCCTCGACGAGCACCGCCAGCGCGAGACCATCCTGAAGAACACGCTCCTCACCGCGCAGCGCGTCTCGGAGGAGATCCGCGACACCGCGCGCAAGCAGGCGGAGAGCGTGGTGAAGGAGGCGGAGATGCAGGCCGACCGCCTGATCGAGCTGGCCCAGAGCCGGGCGCACGAGGTGGAGCGCGGCATCCTCGACCTGCGCGCGCAGCGCGGCGCCCTGCGCACCGACGTGCGTGCGCTGATCACGCGCCTGAGCCACCTGCTCGACCTCCAGGAGGAAGTCGAGGTCGAGGACAACCTCCGCTTCCTGCGGCGGCGCGAAGAGGCCGCGCAGTAGCCTCTTCCCTCCACGCCCGGCGCGGCCGGCCGTGATCGACGTCCGCGACGTGGACGGGGGGGCCACCTTGCGCGTCCGCGTGGTGCCGCGCGCCGCGCGCGACGAGCTCGCGGGCGAGCGTGACGGTGCCCTGCTGGTGCGCTTGACGGCGCCGCCGGTGGAGGGAGCGGCGAACGCGGCGCTGGCGCGCGTGCTCGGACGTCTCCTCCGCCTCGCCCCCTCGTCCCTCTCGGTGGCGCGCGGCGAGCGGACCCGCGACAAGGTCCTCCTCGTCTCGGGCCTGACCGCGCGCGACCTGCGCGCCCGGCTGGACGGGGCCTGATGGCGGGCGATCTCGTCGTCCGCGACATCGGGACGGTGCTCACCCCGTGGGGACCGGCTCCGCGTCTCTTCGCGGACCTGGGCGCCCTGCGCGAGATCCCGCGGGCGGCGGTCGTCGCGCGCGGCGGCCGGCTCGTCTTCGTGGGGCCGGAGGCGGACTTGCCGTCCGAGGCCGTCCCGCCGGGCGCGGCCGTGCTCGACGCCGGGGGAGCGGCGGTGGTGCCGGGCTTCGTCGATGCCCATACTCACCTGGTCTACGCCGGGGACCGCGACGCCGAGATCCGGCGCCGCCTGGCCGGCGCGACCTACCGCGAGATCGCCGCCGCCGGGGGCGGCATCGTCCGCACCGTCGAGGCCACGCGCGCCGCCGGCGCCGACGCCCTCGCCGCCGCGCTGGCCGCGCGGCTCGACGAGATGCTCGCGTGCGGCACGACCACGGCCGAGGTCAAGAGCGGCTACGGCCTGGAGACGGCGGCCGAGCTGCGGTCGCTGGAGGCGATCCGGGCGGTGGCCCCTCGGCACCCCGTGCAGATCGTGCCGACCTTCCTCGGCGCCCACGAGGTGCCGCCCGAGCACCGCGACGCGCGCGGGCGCTACGTCGACCTGCTCGTGCACGAGATGATCCCCGAGGTGGGCCGGCGCGGCCTGGCCGTCTTCGGCGACGTCTTCTGCGAGGAGGGCGTGTTCACGGTGGCGGAGAGCCGCCGCATCCTGGAGGCCTCGCGGGCGGCCGGGCTGGCCCTGCGCGTCCACGCCGACGAGCTGGCCTGGACGGGCGGGGCCGAGCTGGCCGCGGAGATGGGCGCGCGGTCCGCCGACCACCTGCTGTTCGTCTCCGACGCGGGCCGGGGCGCGCTCGCCAGGGCCGCGTGCGCGGCCACCCTCCTGCCCTCCGCGGCCTTCTACCTGCGCCTGGGCCGTTTCGCGCCGGCGCGGGCGCTCGTGCAGGCGGGGGTGCCGGTCGCGCTGGCCACCGACGGCAATCCCGGCGGCGGGTTCTCGCCGTCCATGCCGTTCGCGATGGCGGTGGCCTGCTTCGCCATGGGTCTCTCCCTGGAAGAGGCGCTGAGCGCGGCCACCCTCAACGCCGCCTACTCGATCGGATTGGACGGAGAGACGGGCAGCCTGGAGGCGGGCAAGCGCGCGGACCTGGTCGTCCTGCGCTCGGCCCGCCTGCTCGACCTCGTGCGCGTCGGGATCCCGGCCGTGCGCACGGTGGTCGCGGGCGGTCGCGTCGTGGTGCGCGATGGAGCGCGCGTGGCCGGGTAGGATCGCTGGAAGGAGTCCCCATGCTCCACTCTCGACGCGAGGCGTGCCCCCTCTCCGTTCTGGGTGGCGCCGCGGATTTCAACACCAGCACGACTTGGCGCGGATTCTTGATCTCGACCCACAACCAATGAGGATCGGCCGGCGTCTGGCCCTCCCGATCGCCGCCGCCGCCATCCTCCTGGCCGTCGGCGCCCTCGCACTGGTGGAGTTCGACGCCTCCGCCCTCGGCCGCGCCGCCCTCGAGCGGGCCGGAGCCGTCACCGGCGTCACCCTGACCGCGCGCTCGTTCCGGCTGCGGCCCCTGACGGGATTGGTCCTCGAGGGCGTGGAGGCCACCGGCAGCTTCACGGGCGGCCGCGTGACCGCCTCCATCGATCGCCTCGTGCTGGACCATCGCCTGCTGCGGCTGTTGCGCGGCGAGCTGGCGGTCGACCGTCTCGTGCTCCAGCGGCCCCGCATCCGGCTCACCGAGACGGCCGAGACGCGCGCGCCGGCGCGGGCCGCCGCGGCCACCGCCGCCGCCGGCCTGGGCGGGCTCTCCCTGCGGATCTCCCGCATCGACGTCGTGGACGGCACGATCGAGCTGCAGGCACCGGGCCAACCGCGGCCGATGGTCGTCAAGGGGCTGGACCTGCGACTGCGTGACGTGGCGCTCGAGCCCGGCCGCAGGCCGGTGCTCGCCGCCCTGAGCGCCGTCGGCGACGTGCGCGCGGCGGAGGTGTCGTTCGCGAAGAGCCGGGCCCTCGACCTGCGCGGAGGCGTGCGCCTGGGAGGAGGCCGGTTGAAGACGGACACCGTCCGGTTCCGCACCGACCAGGGTCCCTTCGAAGCGACCCTGGACGCCGACCTCGTCCGCCTGCCGTTGTCGTACGGGCTCACGCTCCACGGGCAGCCGCTGGACCTGGCCACGATCCTGGGCGGGCGCGGCTTCGGGGCGGGGACGCTGGGGCTGGAGGCGCGCGGGGCGGGGGCGGCGGCGGAGGGTCTGCGCGGGCAGGGCGAGCTGCGGGTCCAGGGGGGAACGCTGCCGGCCACGCCCCTCCTGAAGGCGATCGAGCAGGCGCTGGGGCGCACGGGCGTCGTGGGCGCGGCCTACCAACCGATCGAGGTGCCGTTCCGCATCGAGCAGGGACGCGTGATCGTCGACCGGGCGGAGCTTCGAACGGACGTGGCCTCCATCGACGTGAGCGGCTGGGCGAGCCTGGCCGGTCCGCTCGAGCTGAGCCTGGCCGTCCATGTGCCTCGCCAGGGCCTCGCCGTGCGCGGGGTGGCCGGCGATGCGCTCGACCTCATGACCGACCCGCAAGGCCGCGTGACCGTTCCCTTGAGGGTGAGCGGGACGCAGGAGGCCCCTCGCGTAGGGCCGGACACCTCGGCCCTGGCCGCCCAGGTCCGCCGGAGCGGCACGCAGAAGGCCCTCGAGAAGGCCGGTCAGAGCCTCGGCGATCTCCTCGCCGGCAAGCCGCGCGGGCACTGATCACGGCCGGCTCGCCCGGCTCACGCGGGGGCGAGCAGACGGTCGACGAGCGCGAGAAGAGACGCCACTCGCGTGCAATCGTGATCGGCGTACAGGCCGGCGGCGTCCACCAGCCAGGCCTCCAGTCCGGCCGCGCGCGCCCCCACCACGTCCACGTGATAGAAGTCGCCCGCGTGCAGGGTCGTCTCCGCCCGCGCGCCGGCCCGGGCCAGCGCGAGCTGGAAGATGCGCGGGTCGGGCTTCTCGACCCCCTCGTCGCAGGAGTCGATCAGCACGTCGAAGCGCCCGGCCAGGCCCAGGCGGGCGAAGTGGGCGCGCAGGGTCCCGTTGGCGTTCGAGACGACGACCAGGCGCCGGCCGGAAGCGCGCAGGCGGTCGAGCGCCTCCGGGACACCGGCGGGCACGCTCTCCCAGAGGTTGTGCCGGGCGTGATATTCCGCCAGCTCGGCCAGGGCGGCCCGCGTGCGCTCGGAGATCGGGATCCCCGCCTGCTCGAGGACGAGGTCGAAGTAGAGCCAGCTCCGCGCGCGGTCGTCGGACGACCGGATGGCGGTGCCGGTGTCGAGCTGGCGCTTGGCGTGCGGCTCCGCCGCCTCCAGCGCCTCCGCCGAGACGGGCACGCCGTGCCGGGCCAGGGCGTCGGCGATGCGGACCCAGTTGGGGTTGACGAGGACGCCGCCCGCGTCGAGAAAGACGGTCTCGATCATCGTCCGATCATAACCGTGGCCTCGCGGGCGACGGTTGTCGCCACCGTGCGCGCCCAGCCTTCGGGATCGTCGATCATCGGGTAGTGGCCCCAGGCCGGGAACCGGCGCTCGGGCCAGCGCACGCCGAGCGCGCGCGCCGTCCATCCGAGCTCGGCCGAACCGACCACGCGGTCGCGGCCGCCCCACCACACCTCGATCCTGGCCAGCCGCCCGGTCCTTCCGGCGACCGCCGCCTCCACCTCCCGGAGCCAGAAAGGACCGCACCATCGGAACAGGTCGGCCGTCGCCGCGCACTGCGCGTACCCGTCGAAGAACGCCTCCCGGGCCTCTTCCGATGGCGCGCCCGTGAAGTGCCCGCGCGCGAATCGGCGCTGGAATGCCGGCGACCTGAACAGACGCGGGACGATCGGCGCCAGCCCCGCCCGGGCCAGGCGTGGCATCCAGCGCCGCTCGAGACCCCACAGCACCGGCCCCTGCAGCACGCAGGGGGCACCGAGGCGTCCCTCGGCACGCAGCGTCACCGCGAGCAGGGCGCCGATGCCGGTCGCGTAGACGACGACGTCGTCCCGGCCCGAGGTGAAGGCGACCGACTCCGCGAGCGCGGCGCGGAAGGCGCGGGCGTCGGGTGCGGACGGCCGTCCCTCGAATCCGGGGTAGGGCACCTCGAAGAGCGCGAACGGCGCGATCGCTCCCGCGCTGGAGAGCCGCTCGACCGCCGCGCGCGCGGGGGCCAGGCGCGCCGCGCAGTGGCCGTTGCCCCCGAAGAACACGACGGTGCCGGTCATGCGTCGACGACGCGGAGGCCGGCGGCCTCGAGGGCGGCCAGGAGCTCCGCGGCCGGCACGACGTCCGTCGGCGGCCGGACCCCTGCGACGCCACCCGGGCGGGTCGCCAGCGCATCCGCGACCGTCACGCAGGGCACCGCGGCCATGCGCTGGGCCTCCTCGACGGCCACCAGGGCGCGCGCGCGCCGCCGGCCGTCCGGCCAGTGGAGCTCGACCATCACCGCGCCTCCGGACGTGCCCCGGTAGGGAGCGAGCGCGGCCAGATGGGCGAGCACGGAGGCGGCGCGGGCCCCCCCGCGCACGCGGGCGCGCGAGAGGAGGGCGAAGCCCGCATTGGCCAGCGGCAGCTCGAACCCCACCCTCACGTCCACCGATGCCACGCCGAGCAGGCCTGGGAAGAGGTCGTGCTCCGGCGCGTCGAACGTGTACGCGGTGCGTGGCCCGAAGGGGGCCGGGAACGGCGCGGTCTGCGGATCGCTGAATCCCCACCGTTCGCCGTCCGCGGTCGCGGCCGCGCGCCCGAGCCGATCCAGCATCGCGCGCACGGAGGCCTCGCCCTTGGGGTTCGCGTTGCCGATGAACAGGCTCACCCGGGCCCGGCGCGGGCGCTCGCCTCCGTCGAGGAGCGAGAGGGCGAGGGCGGAGGAGATGGCGGGGAGGCTCGAGCAGCCGAAGACCGCGCTCCGTTCCCCGCGCGCGAATGCGTGGTCCATCTCGCGCAGCCGCCGGACGTACGCGCGGTCGTCCGCGATGTCCACGTAGTGCGCGCCCTCGTCGAGGGCGGCCTGGGCGACGGTGGTGCCGAGAGCCGAGAAGGGTCCGGCGCAGAGGGCGACGACGGAGGCGCCCCGGACGGCGCGACGGCACGAGGCGGCGTCGGTGGCATCGGCCTCGGCGGCGGTGTGGTCGGGGCCGAGCGACCGCGCGAGGCCCTCGGCGCGGCCGAGGTCGCGCCCCGCCACGACGATGCGGTGGCCGCGCGCCGCCAGCCCATGGCTGACCCGGGTGCCGAAGGTGCCGTAGCCGCCCAGGACGGCGATGACGGTCACCGCTGGGGAGGAGGCGACGAGACCACGAACGTCCAGGGCACGAAGGCGCCGACGCTGAGCGCGGTCCCCACGGTCGCGAAGGCGGGGGCGCAGTTGATTCCGCCCACGGCGAGGACGATCCCGCCGATCACGCTGAGCGCGCCCAGCGTCTTGGCGGCGCGCCAACCCGTGGGCAGCCCCAGCGTGGCCAGCGTGATGCCGATCGTGTAGAGGCCGTTGGCGGCGGTCAGGCTCGCGAGCATGAGGTGTCGCTCGAAGGCGAGGAAGCGCGCGACCTCGCCGGCGGCGCGCGCGGGCAGCACCCACGCGAAGGTAGCGTCGCACGTGAGGTCGACCACGGCCCCGGCCACGGTGAGGCCGGCCGCCGCCCGCGTGAGGGCCGTGGGCCAGGCGCGCGCCAGCAGGACCATGAACGCGACCAGCGACAGCGCGCAGGCCATCCAGACGAGCCACCCCGCGGCCCAGCCGGGCGGACGCGCGCCGAGGTAGGCGATCCGGTCGAGAAGGGGGGCGGCGGGCGTGCCCGGCATGATGGTGACGAGCGCGAACGCCACGCCGATCACGTGGAGGACGGTGCTGACGATGGCCGCGGTGCGCAGAGCGGGATTGTATACTCGCGGCCATGCCCGTCCTCGAGAGCCACGTGGACACGCATGCGCCGGAGTTTCGCGACAACCTCGCGCACATGTCCACGCTGGAGGCGGAGCTGCGCGAGCGGCTGGCCCAGGCCGGGCAAGGAGGGGGCGCGGACGCGATCAAGCGGCAGCGCGACCAGGGCAAGCTGCTCGCGCGCGAGCGCGTCGACACGCTCCTCGATCCCGGCACGCCGTTCCTGGAGATCGGGGCCCTGGCCGGCTACGGCCTGTACGAAGGCGCCGCCCCCGCCGCGGGCCTGGTCACCGGCATCGGACGCGTGCGCGGCCGCGAGGTCATGGTCGTGGCCAACGACCCGACGGTGAAGGGCGGGACCTACTTCCCGATCACGGTCAAGAAGCACCTGCGGGCCCAGGAGATCGCCCAGGAGAACCGGCTGCCCTGCGTCTACCTGGTGGATTCCGGCGGCGCGTTCCTTCCCCTGCAGGCGGAGGTCTTCCCGGACCGCGAGCACTTCGGGCGGATCTTCTACAACGAGGCGCGCATGAGCGCGCTCGGGATCCCGCAGGTGAGCGTGGTGCTCGGCTCCTGCACCGCGGGCGGCGCCTACGTGCCGGCCATGAGCGACGAGGCCGTGATCGTGAAGGGCCGCGGCACGATCTTCCTGGGCGGGCCGCCGCTGGTGAAGGCGGCCACCGGCGAGGAGGTCACCGCGGAGGAGCTGGGGGGGGCGGACGTGCACACGCGGATCAGCGGCGTGGCCGACCACCTGGCCACGGACGACGAGCACGCCCTGGACATCGCGCGCGACATCGTGGGCCACCTCACCGCGCGCAAGGAGCTGCCCTGGGACCCGCGCGCGCCGGAGGACCCGGCCTGCGATCCGCAGGAGCTCGGGGGCATCGTCCCCCGCAACGTCCGCAAGGGCTACGACGTGCACGAGGTCATCGCGCGCGTGGTGGACGGCAGCCGGTTCGACGAGTTCAAGGCCCTCTACGGGCCCACCCTCGTCACCGGCTTCGCGCACATCATGGGATTCCCGGTCGGCATCCTGGCCAACCAGGGCGTGCTCTTCTCGGAGAGCGCGCTCAAGGCCACCCACTTCATCGAGCTGTGCGCGCTGCGCAAGGTCCCGCTCGTGTTCCTCCAGAACATCACCGGCTTCATCGTGGGCAAGGACTACGAGCACAAGGGCATCGCCAAGGACGGCGCCAAGATGGTCCACGCCGTGGCCAACGCGCAGGTCCCGAAGTTCACCGTGATCATCGGCGGCAGCTTCGGGGCGGGCAACTACGGGATGTGCGGGCGAGCGTTCCAGCCGCGCCAGCTCTGGATGTGGCCGAACGCGCGCATCTCCGTCAT
>JBGPBV010000005.1:0-86976 GCA_041481445.1 Vicinamibacteria bacterium | reverse complement strand
CCTGGCCGCCGACCCCGACCGCGAGGGAGAGGCGATCTGCTGGCACCTCTCGGAATCCCTCGGGGTGCGCAGCAAGAAGAAGTTCAAGCGCGTGGTCTTCAACGAGATCACCAAGAAGGCCATCGATCTCGCCTTCCAGAACCCGGGCGAGGTCGACGAGAAGAAGGTCGACGCCCAGCAGACCCGGCGGATCCTCGACCGCCTGGTCGGCTACAAGGTGAGTCCGGTGCTGTGGGAGAAGGTGCGCCGCGGCCTCAGCGCCGGCCGCGTGCAGTCCGTGGCCCTCAAGCTCATCTGCGACCGCGAGCGCGAGATCAAGGCCTTCGTGGCCGAGGAGTACTGGACGGTGGCCGCCCACCTCCAGGCCGCATCTCCACCGCCGTTCGTAGCCAACCTCCTCAAGAAGGACGGCCGGAACGTCGAGATCGGCAACGCCCTTCAGGCGGGAGAGGTCCGGCGCGACCTCGAGGCGGCCGCCTTCACCGTCGCCAAGGTCCAGCTCAAGGAGCGCCGCCGCCATCCCGTCCCGCCGTTCATCACCTCGAAGCTGCAGCAGGAGGCCTTCAAGAAGCTGCGGTTCTCGGTCAAGAAGACCATGCAGGTGGCGCAGCGGCTCTACGAGGGCGTCGAGCTCGGCGAGGACGGCGCGGTCGGCCTCATCACGTACATGCGCACGGACTCCACGCGCATCTCGAGCGACGCCCTCGGCGACGTCCGCGAGAAGATCACCCAGGCCTACGGCGCGGAGTACCTGCCCGAGAAGCCGAACTTCTACCGCAGCAAGAAGGACGCGCAGGACGCCCACGAGGCCATCCGGCCGAGCTACCCGGAGCGCGATCCCGACTCCATCAAGCGCTACCTCTCGAAGGACGAGTACGCGCTCTACAAGCTCATCTGGAACCGCTTCGTGGCCTCGCAGATGCTCCCCGCGGTCTACGACGAGACGATCGCGGACATAGAGGCGGCGAGCTATCTCCTCCGCGCCAAGGGCTCGACCCTGAAGTTCAAGGGCTTCCTGGCCGTGTACGAGGAGACCCCGGACGAGAAGCGCGAGACCAAGCCCCGGGGCGAGGAGGCGGCGGCCCCGGTGGACGACACCGCCCCCGAGGACGCGGCGGCCCAGCTCCCGCCGCTCAAGGAGGGCGACCGGCTGACCCTGCAGAAGCTCGACACCGACCAGCACTTCACGCAGCCGCCGCCGCGCTTCAGCGAGGCGAGCCTGGTGAAGGAGCTGGAGGAGAACGGCATCGGGCGGCCCTCGACCTACGCGTCGATCATCGGCACCATCGAAGCGCGCGACTACATGGAGAAGCGCGACGCCAAGCTCTACCCCACCGAGCTCGGCTTCCTCGTGACCGACCTCCTGGTCGAGCACTTCCAGGACATCATGAACGTCGAGTACACGGCCGCCCTCGAGGCCGAGCTCGACGAGATCGAGGAGGGCAAGGACAACCTCCTCAACACCCTCAATCAGTTCTGGAAGAAGTTCGAGAAGGACCTCAAGAAGGCCTCCAAGGAGATGAAGGACGTCAAGCGCATGGAGGAGGAGACGGACGAGGTCTGCGACAAGTGCGGCAAGCCCATGGTCATCAAGTGGGGCCGCTACGGGAAGTTCCTGGCCTGCTCGGGCTATCCGGAGTGCAAGAACACACGGCAGCTGGCGGGGGTCGAGGGCGACGGCGGTCCGGAGCTGCACGAGGACGTGGCCAAGGAGGTCTGCCCCAACGACGGCCAGCCGATGGTGCTCAAGAAGGGGCGCTTCGGCCCGTTCCTGGCCTGCGGCAACTATCCCGACTGCAAGGTGACCAAGCGCCTGGTGCGCGGCGCGGAGGGCAAGCTGCAGGTCGAGCAGCTCCAGCCCATCGACGAGGCCTGTCCCGAGTGCGGCAAGCCGCTCATGTGGCGCCGCGGGCGCTTCGGGCCGTTCGTGGCCTGCAGCGACTACCCCAACTGCAAGTACATCAAGAAGAAGGAAGCCAAGGAGATCGGCCTGGCCTGCCCCGAGTGCGGCCAGGGCCAAGTGGTCGAGCGCAAGGGGCGCTGGGGACGGTCGTTCTACGGCTGCAAGCGGTATCCCGAGTGCAAGTTCACCGCGTACCACCGCCCGATCGGCGAGCCCTGCCCCGATTGCGGCCGCCCGTACCTGCTCGAGAAGGAGACCAAGAAGGAGGGCAAGGTCATCTTCTGCGGAAACGAGGCCTGTCACTACAAGCGCGAAGCGGCTTGATCAAGTAGAAGGATGACCGAGCGGGTCACCATCGTCGGGGGAGGGCTCGCGGGCAGCGAGGCCGCCTGGCAGCTCGCGCGTCGCGGGGTCGGGGTCGACCTCTACGAGATGCGGCCGGTCAAGCAGACCCCCGTCCACCAGACCGGCGACTTTGCCGAGCTCGTCTGCTCGAACAGCCTCCGCGGCAACGCCCTCGACCAGGCGGCCGGCCTGCTCAAGGAAGAGATGCGGCGCCTGGGGTCCCTCGTCATCCGCGTGGCCGACGAGGTGCGGGTGCCCGCGGGGAGCGCGCTGGCCGTGGACCGCGGGCTCTTCGCGCGCCGGATCACGGAGGCGGTGGCGTCACTTCCCCAGGTCGCCATCCACCGGCAGGAAGTGCCCCGGTTGCCCGACGATCCCGTGGCCATCGTCGCCACCGGCCCCCTCACCTCGGAGGCGCTGGCGGCGGAGGTGGCCGCCTTCGTCGGCCAGTCGCACCTGTACTTCTACGACGCGGTGAGCCCGGTGGTGGAAGCGGACACCATCGACCTCGAGCGCACGTTCCGCGCCTCGCGCTACGGCAAGGGGGGCGACGACTACGTCAACTGCCCGCTCGACGAGGCGGAGTACGACGCCTTCTACCAGGCGCTCACCACCGCGGAATGCGCGGAGATCCACGCCTTCGAGCACGAGTTCTTCTTCGAGGGCTGCCTGCCCGTGGAGGTCATCGCCAGCCGCGGGCGCGACACCCTGCTCTTCGGGCCCATGAAGCCGGTCGGCCTCGTCGACCCGCGCACGGGCCGTCGCCCCTTCGCGGTGGTCCAGCTCCGCCAGGACGACCTGGCCGCCAGCCACTTCAGCGTGGTGGGCTTCCAGACCCAGCTCAAGTGGGGCGAGCAGAAGCGCGTGCTGAGGATGATCCCGGGACTGGCCCGGGCGGAGTTCGTGCGCATGGGCATGATCCACCGCAACACGTACGTCAACGCGCCAAAGACCCTGGAGCCGACCTTCGAGACGCGGAAGCGTTCCGGCCTCTTCTTCGCGGGACAGATGTCGGGAGTGGAGGGCTACGTGGAGTCGGCGGCTTCCGGCCTGCTCGCCGGGATCGGCGCCGCCTTCCGGGCGCGGGGGGCGGAGCCGGTCGCCCTCCCGGAGGACACCGCGCTGGGCGCGCTCGGCCGCTACATCGCGCGCAGCGACCCGCGGCACTACCAGCCCACGAACATCGCGTTCGGCCTCTTGCCGGAGCTGTCGCAGCGGATCCGGGACAAGGGCCGCAAGCGCCTGGCCCTGGCCGATCGGGCGCTGGGGAGCCTCGAGGCTTTCCGCGCGCGCCTGGGAGGGCTGGAGTCGACGCCCGCTCCCTTGCCCGCCGTCTCCCAGGCCTGACGTGCAGGCGGAGATCGCCGCCTTTCTCCGCCACCTGGACCGCGAGCGCAACGCCTCGCCCCACACGATCCGAGCGTACGGCGAGGACCTCGAGCAGTTCGCCCGCCATGCGCGGGCGGAGCTGGGCCGCGACGCGCGTCCAGGCGACGTCGATCACCTCCTCATCCGGGCCTTCCTGGCCCTCCTCCACCGCCAGGGCCTGAAGACCTCCTCCGCCGCGCGCAAGCTGGCATCGCTACGGACGTTTTTTCGGTATCTCTGCCGAGAAGGGGTGCTGGAGCGGAACCCGGCGCGCGCGCTCCTCTCCCCCCGCCTGGAAAAGCGGGTGCCCACCCACCTGGACGAGCGGGATGTCGTGCTCCTCCTCGAGATGCCGGGTGATGGGGAGGCGGCGGTCAGGGGGAGGGCGATCCTCGAGATGCTCTACGCCACAGGGATCCGCTGTGCCGAGCTGGTCGGCCTCGATCTGCCCGAGATCGACTTGAACTCACGCATGGTCCGAGTGCTGGGTAAAGGCAGAAAAGAACGGATCGTTCCCTTCGGAAAGCGAGCGGCCGAGGCAATCGTGGCGTATCTGCCTGTTCGGGCAAGGATCGCCCCTCGATCGGATGCCGTCTTCGTCAACGCGCGCGGGGGTCGATTGACCGATAGATCGGTGCGACTTCTCGTGGCCAAGCGAGTCCGGGCGGTCGCGCTCACTCGCCGCGTCAGTCCCCACACGCTGCGGCATAGCTTTGCCACGCACCTCCTCGAGCGGGGTGCGGATCTTCGCTCCATTCAGGAGCTTCTGGGCCACGCACGCCTTTCGACGACGCAGCGGTATACTCACGTCAATACACGCTATTTACTGGAGATTTACAGTAAGACTCATCCGAGAGCAAAGTAAATTGGTCTATAAACAGAAATAAGACTCGCAAGGTTCACGCATCGTCCAATAGGGGCGGGATCATGTCACCGTCCGACGAAGAGCTCGTCGCGGCCTTCCAGTCCGGCGACATCGCCGCCTTCGACCTGCTCGTGCGGCGCTGGGACCGTCGCATCCAGGGCGTCGTCTTCCGCCTCGTCGGCAACCACGAGGAGGCCCGCGACCTCAGCCAGGAGGCGTTCCTCAAGGCCTACCGCGCCCTCGGGACGTTCAAGAAGGAGTCGCGCTTCTCGTCCTGGCTCTACCAGATCGCCATCAACGCGACGCGCGACCGTCTCCGGCGGCGCCGCCGCCGGACGGACGTGAGCCTGGACGAAGTGGAGGAGGGCGGCGAGCCGTCGCTGCGCGACGCCGGTCCCTCCGCCCTCGAGCTCATCGAGTCGAGCGACCTCTCGCGCGCGGTGGCGGCGGCCATGGCCTCGCTGCCCGAAGAGCAGCGGGAGGTCGTGATCCTGAAGGAGTACGAGGAGCTCACCTTCCCGGAAATTGCGGAGGCCCTCGACGTGCCCCTGTCCACGGTGAAGACACGGCTGTATCGGGGACTCGGCCAGTTGCGCGTGCGCCTGGAGCGCCAGGGCATCCGTGGGACGGCCGCGGTGCCCGTTCCGAGCGCCTGAGCTGAGAACGGAGCGAAGGAGACGTGATGGACTGCGACGCATTCCGAGACGACATGCTGGACGTGCTCTACGGCGAGGGGGGCGAGGCGGTGGTGCGGCGAGTCGAGGCCCACCAGGCCGAGTGCCCCGACTGCCGCCGGGAGATGGCGGCGCTGCGCCGTCTCCGGGGCGACCTGGCGCAGTGGCGCCTCCCCGAGCCCCTCGAGGCGGCACCGGTGCCCGCCTCCACGCGGCGCCTGCCCCTGGGCCTGGCCGCCGCCGCCGGGCTCGTCCTCGCCCTCGGCGCCGGGCTGGCCGTCTCCGGGACGGAGGTGCGCTACGAGCGCGCCGGGTTCTCCGTCCGCCTCGGGCGCGCCTCCGACACGGGCGCTCTCGCCGCCGTCGAGCGGCGGCACCAGGAGGAGCTCGCCCTTCTGCGCGCCGAGCTGGCCGGGGTCAAGGCCCACGATTCCCGTGAGGTCCTGGCCACGGTGGCGGCGATGATCCGCGACAGCGAGGCGCGGCAGGAGGCGGCGCGCCAAGCGACCGTGCGGGATCTCCGCGCGCGCGCGGACTCGCAGCGGCAGTACGACCTGGCCCGCGTCAGCGCCGGGCTCGCGTACCTCGACGGCAAGGCCGGCCTGCAGGCCGCCCGCACCACCGAGCTCGTGGGCCACCTCCTCAAGGCCTCCCAGCAGAGATAGGACCGAGGTGACCATGAGGACCCCGAGGGCCGTACTCGCCGCGATGCTGGCCGTGGGCCTGACCGCCGCCGGCAGCGGCCGCGCGTGGTCGCAGTCCGCGGACAGGCCGCGCGAGACACGGGCGCAGCCGCCGGCCACGGCCTCGGCCGGCGCCGACACCCCCGCAACCGCGCGGAAGACGGCCACCGACGGATCGGCGCGCGCCGAGCTCGAAGACCTGCGCGTGACGCTGGAGGCGGCGGTCGGCAGGACACGGCGCGTCGGGATGGTGGCGGGAGGTGCCGCCGGCCGGACGTACCGCCTCAAGGACTACGGGGCCGTGATCGTGCTGGCGCCGCGACCACTGCCGGCACGGCGCATGGTGGTCCGGCACGTCCCGACGCCGGTGCCGTCCGCGCGGTTCGTGATCCGCGCCCCGGAGGATGCCTTCGACGGCGTGGTCGTGGACCTGAGCGCCTTCCAGCGCGAGCTGGAGGAACAGATGGCGGCGCAGGCGGAGTCGCTCCGGGAGATGGAGTCCATCCAGCGCGCCTGGACGCGCGCCCGCGACGAGCAGGTGCAGAGCTACGTCCGGCAGGTCGAGGAGCAGGCGGAGGCCTTCCGCGCCGAGGCCGAGCGCGCGCGGCAGCAGGCGGAGAGGCAGGTGCGGACACGGCTCGCGCCCCCGGCGCCCGCCCCCGCGCCGCCGGCCCCTTCCGCGGCGGCCCCCCCGGTGCCACCTCCCGCGGCCGTCCCCGCCCCGGTCGCCGTCGCGCCGGTGGTGGTGGCCCAGCCGCCCCAGCCACCGGCACCACCGGAGGCTCCGGACGCCATGGACCCCTTCGACACGCCGCCGCCGCCGTGGCGGTTCTGGTTAGAGGGCGGGGGAGAGGACGAGATGACGGTCGGGGAGGCCGCCGGCGCCGCGGACGTCGAGACGCTGGTGAGCGCCGTCCGCGAGAGCGTGGCCTCCGGTCTCGAGTCCTACCGCCGTCCGCTCGCGTCCCTGCGGGCGGAGGAGTTCGTGGCCGTGGCCGTCGACTTCGTCCCGGACCGCCCCCTGCGCGCGCGCCCCGCGCGCACCCTCCTCGTGCGCGTGCGCGCCCGCGACTTGCGCGAGCGCCAGGCCGGCCGCCTCTCCGCGACCGAGTTCCGAAGCCGGCTGGAGTTCGAGGAGAACTAGCCAGCGGCGTCGGCGGAGGGGCGCGCGAGCAGCACGGCGGTGACGAGGGCGAGGGTCCCGTCCGTCACCGCGAAGAGCAGGAAGCTCGAGGGCGAGCCCTCCCGGAAGTGGTCGAGCACGAACAGAGAGGCCCCCAGCCCCTTGGCCAGCACGCCCGCGATCCAGAGGTATCCGCGGCGCGCGCCCACGTCGCGGGCGGCCCAGAAGTAGCCGGCGGCCAGCGTGAGCGTGAAGATGCCGTTGAGCTGCGCATTCACGAGGGGCACGGGTGGGGGGGCGCCCATGACCGCGGCCAGCGGGCGCGCGAACAGGAGCATGGGCAGGGCCAGGGCAACGTCGTAGAGCCCCGACACAACGGCCAGGGCGCGCAGGGCACCCGTTCCGCGACCGGCCTCCATGCGGGCTATACTAAACCTTTCGCCGCGCACTCATCCGACGCGCATGCCCACTGACAACGCGCTCCACGGCACGACCATCCTCGCCGTCCGACATCGCGGCGGCAGCGCCATCGCCGGCGACGGCCAGGTCAGCCTCGGGCGAACGGTCATGAAGCACACCGCGAAGAAGATCCGCCGCATGCACAACGGCCAGGTCCTGGCCGGCTTCGCGGGATCCACCGCCGACGCCATGGCGCTGTTCGTGAAGTTCGAGGCCAAGATCGAGGAGTACCGGGGCAACCTCGAGCGCGCGGCGGTCGAGCTGGCCAAGGATTGGCGGACCGATCGCGTGATGCGCCGCCTGGAGGCCTTCCTGGTGGTGGCCGATCGCGACTCGTCCTTCCTCCTCTCCGGGGCCGGTGACGTGATCTCGCCCGACGACGGCATCCTGGCCGTCGGCAGCGGCGGGCCCTACGCGCTGGCCGCGGCCCGGGCCCTGGCCCGCCACACCACGCTGGACGCGCCCACCCTGGCCCTGGAGGCGATGAAGGTGGCGGCGCAGATCTGCATCTACACCAACGACAAGATCGAAGTGGAGAGCCTCTAGTGCCGATCTCGCTGCCCGCCTCCAGCGAGGAGCTGGTCGGCCTCGACCGCCTCACCCCGCGGCAGATCGTGGCCGAGCTGGACCGCTACGTGGTCGGCCAGAAGGCGGCCAAGAAGGCGGTCGCGATCGCCCTGCGCAACCGCATCCGACGGCAGCGCCTGCCCGCGGAGGTGGCGGCGGAGGTGACGCCGAAGAACCTCCTGATGATCGGTCCCACCGGGGTGGGCAAGACGGAGATCGCGCGCCGCCTGGCCCGCCTCAGCGGCAGCCCGTTCCTCAAGGTGGAGGCCTCGAAGTTCACGGAGGTCGGCTACGTCGGCCGCGACGTGGAGTCGATGGTCCGCGACCTCACCGAGTCCGCGGTGGACATGGTCCGCCGCGAGAAGCAGGCGGAAGTGCTCGCGCAGGCGGAGGCCAACGTGGAGGAGCAGATCCTCGACCTCCTCCTGCCTCCACACCGGCCCGGGTTCTCCGCGGAGGCTCCCCATCGGCCGGGCTTCTCCACCGAGGCGGCGGCGGAGGAGGAGTCGCGCCACGCCGACGACCACTTCCGCGCCACGCGGGAGAAGCTGCGCGACCAGCTCCGCGCGGGCGGGCTGGACGCGCGCACGGTGGAGGTCGAGGTCCGGGAGAGGAGCTTCCCCGCCTTCCAGATCCTCTCCTCCCAGGGCGTGGAGGAGATGGACATCAACGTGAAGGACCTCCTCCCCGGCCTCTTCGGCAACAAGACCAAGCGCCGCCGGCTGACCATCCCGGAGGCGCGGACCGTGCTCCTGCAGGACGAGCAGTCCCGGCTGGTGGACGCCGAGCAGGTGGCGCGGGCGGCGGTGGAGCGGGTGCAGAGCACGGGCATCCTCTTCATCGACGAGATCGACAAGATCGCGGGCCGGGAGGGCGGCCACGGCCCCGACGTGAGCCGCGAGGGCGTGCAGCGCGACATCCTGCCCATCGTGGAGGGGACCACCGTCTCCACGAAGTACGGGCCCGTGCGCACCGACCACGTCCTCTTCATCGCCGCCGGCGCCTTCCACGTCTCCAAGCCCGCCGACCTCATACCGGAGCTCCAGGGCCGATTCCCCATCCGCGTGGAGCTGGACCCGCTCACGGAGGAGGACCTGGTGCGGATCCTCACCGAGCCCCGGAGCGCGCTCCTCGGCCAGTACCAGGCCCTCCTCTCGACGGAAGGCCTCGAGGTCACCTTCACCGAGGAGGCGGTGCGGGAGATGGCGCGCTTCGCCATGGAGGTCAACCAGGCCACCGAGAACATCGGCGCGCGCCGCCTGGCCACGGTCCTGGAGACGGTGCTCGAGGACCTCTCCTTCGAAGGACCGGAGCCGGGCGCGCGCAGCGTGCGCATCGACGCGGAGGAGGTCCGCCGGCGCCTCGCCCCGCTGGCCCGTGACCAGGACCTCAGCCGGTTCATCCTCTGAAGGACGATCTCGGCGGAGCACGACGCGCCCTCCGGCGTCCGGCCGGCGTGGTCCTCGTGTGCCTGGTGGCGGCCGGCGCCTGTGGCAAGCGCGGCGACCCCCTGCCGCCGCTGTCGGTCACCCCGCAGGGGATCACGGGCCTCAAGCTCGCCCAGCGCGGGACCGCGCTCGAGGTCTCCTACGTGGCTCCCCGCGCCACCGCCGGTGGGGTACGGCTGGGGGTGCTCGACGTCGAGATCCTCCGCGCCGATACCCCGGGCGACTTCCAGAAGCAGGCGAAGCGGACACGGCATCGGGCCGCTCCGGGGGAGAGCCTGACCGACACTTCGCCGCTTCCGCCGGTGGGGACCACCGTCCGCGTGGCCGCGCGCGCGATCGAGAGAGGTCACGTGTCGGGGAGCACGCCGGTGGTGGCGCTGGTGGTGCAGTCTCCTCCGCCGGGACCGCACGGGCTGGTGGCGGAGCTCAAGGGTGACGTGGTGGCTCTGCGCTGGGAGGGAACGATCCCCAGCCCGCCCCCGTCGCCGAGCCCGTCCCCGGCGGCGTCGCCCCGCCCCGGCACCTCCCCCAGCCCGGCGGCGCTGCCCGGTGTCGCGCCGGTAGGAGTCGCTCCCTACACCGGAGTCACACCGGCCCCGCCACCGGGGTCGGCCTCGCCGCGTCCGGGGACCCCCGTCGCGAGCCCCACTCCCCGGCCGGTGTCGCGAGGCTTCCTCGTCTATCGCCGGAGCGATCCCGCCGGCAGCTACGGGGCGCCCCTGCGTACGCCGCCGGACACCGTCAACGCCGTCGAGGACCGCACCGTCGCCATCGGACAGCAGTGGTGCTACGTGGTGGCCACGGTGGTGTCGACGGAGCCGGTGGTGGAGAGCGCGCGATCCAACGAGGCCTGCCTGTCCGTCCGCGACATCGTCCCGCCCGCCTCACCCGTCGGGGTGGCCGCGCTCGGCGGCCCCGACGGCGTCGAGGTGTCCTGGAGTCCCTCGGCGGAGGCGGACCTCGCCTCCTATCGCGTCTATCGGCAGGCGCCGGGCGGGCCCCGCGAGCCGGTGGGCGAGGTGGCGCCGCCGGAGACCTCGCTGCGCGACGCCACCGCCGCCCGTGGCGTCCCCTACGCCTACACCGTGACCGCGGTGGACCGCGCCGGGAACGAGAGCCCGCCCTCGGCGGCGGCGCCCGGCAGCCGGCCATGAGGCCGCCCGTGCCCCGCCCGCGGGGCGGCGATATCATCTCGGTGTCGCCCTAGGGGAGACCTCGACATGCCGCTCTACGAATACGTCTGCGCCTCCTGCGGGAGCCGGTTCGAGCAGTACGTGCGGGCGTGGGGCGCGGAGGTGGCCTGTCCCGCCTGCCAGGGCCGCGACGTCGAGAAGCAGCTCTCCACGTTCGCGTTCACCGGCACCGCCGGCGGCCCCCGCGCCGCCGGCGGCGGCTGTGGATGCGGCCGCGGGGGCTGCGGCTGTGGACATTGACTTGAGCCGCGACGCCGAGATCCTCGCCGACAAGATCCGTCGGGCGGAGGAGGGCGGAGGCCCGGAGCGGCGCGAGCGGCAGCACCGCGAGGGCAAGCTCACCGCCCGCGAGCGGGTCGAGCTGCTCCTCGACGAGGGGACGTTCGAGGAGCTCGACAAGCTCGTGGAGCACCGCTGTCTCGACTTCGGCATGGCCGAGCAGAAGGTGCCGGGGGACGGGGTCGTCTCCGGGTACGGCCGGGTGCACGGGCGGCTCGTCTACGTCTTCGCCCAGGACTTCACCGTCTTCGGGGGCAGCCTCTCCGAGACCAACGCCCGGAAGATCTGCAAGGTGATGGACCTCGCCATGAAGATGGGCGCGCCCATCGTGGGCCTCAACGACTCCGGAGGGGCGCGCATCCAGGAGGGCGTGGCCTCGCTGGGCGGCTACGCCGACATCTTCCTGCGCAACACCCTGGCCTCCGGGGTGGTGCCCCAGGTCTCGGCCATCCTCGGCCCCTGCGCGGGCGGCGCGGTCTACAGCCCCGCCATCACCGACTTCAACGTGATGGTGAAGGACACCGCGTACATGTTCGTGACCGGTCCCGACGTCATCAAGACCGTCACCCACGAGGAGGTCAGCAAGGAGGACCTGGGCGGGGCGATGACGCACAACGTGCGCTCGGGGGTCGCCCACTTCGCGGTCGACGACGACCGGGCCTGCCTCGCCCTCATCCGCGACCTGCTCTCCTACATGCCGTCGAACAACATGGAGGAGGCCCCGCGGCAGCCAACGGACGACCCCCCCGACCGCGAGGAGGCGGCCCTGGACGCGCTGATCCCGCCCGAGCCGTCGCGTCCCTACGACATCAAGCGGCTCATCGAGGGGGTGGTGGACGAGAGGCGCTTCCTCGAGGTGCACGCGCACTACGCGCCCAACATCGTGGTGGGCTTCGCCCGCTTCGCCGGCCAGAGCGTGGGCATCGTGGCCAACCAGCCGGCGGTGCTGGCCGGCTGCCTGGACATCGACGCCAGCGTCAAGGGGGCGCGCTTCGTCCGCTTCTGCGACGCCTTCAACCTGCCCCTGGTGACCTTCGAGGACGTGCCCGGGTTCCTGCCCGGCACCGCCCAGGAGTTCGGCGGCATCATCCGCCACGGGGCCAAGCTGCTCTACGCGTTCGCGGAGGCCACCGTCCCCAAGATCACCGTCATCACCCGCAAGGCCTACGGCGGGGCCTACTGCGTGATGTCGTCCAAGCACATCCGCACCGACCTCAACTTCGCCTATCCCATGGCGGAGATCGCGGTGATGGGCCCGGAGGGGGCGGTGAACGTGCTCTACCGCCGCGAGCTCGCCAAGTCGGCGGAGCCGGACGCGCTGCGGCGGCAGAAGGTCGAGGAGTTCCGGGAGAAGTTCGCCAACCCCTACGTGGCCGCCGACCGCGGCTTCGTGGACGAGGTCATCCTCCCACGGCAGACGCGGAAGAAGATCGTGGCCGGCCTGGACATGACCCGCAACAAGCGGGACCGCAACCCGCCCCGCAAGCACGGCAACATCCCCCTGTGACCCGCTTCCGCAAGATCCTGATCGCGAACCGGGGGGAGATCGCGGTGCGGATCGCGCGGGCCTGCCGCGAGCTGGACATCGCCTCCGTGGCCGTCTTCTCCGAGGCCGATCGCGCCGCCCGCCACGTGCGCAGCGCGGACGAGGCCTACCCGATCGGCCCGCCCCCCGCGCGCGAGAGCTACCTGCGGATCGACCGCATCGTCGAGGTGGCGCGGCAGAGCGGTGCCGACGCCGTGCACCCCGGCTACGGCTTCCTGGCCGAGAACGCCCTCTTCGCGCGCGCCTGCGAGGAGGCCGGGATCGCCTTCATCGGGCCGAGGAGCGAGACCATCGCGCTCATGGGCGAGAAGACCTCCGCCCGCCGGCTGGCCGTGAAGGCGGGGGTGCCGGTGGTGCCGGGCACCCTGGAGCCGATCGACGACCTCGAGGCGCTGAGGCGCGAGGCCGAGCGGATCGGCTTCCCGGTCATGCTCAAGGCGGCCGCGGGCGGCGGCGGGAAGGGGCTGCGCCTGGTCGCCGACGCCTCCTCGCTCGGCCCGGCGGCGGAGCGCGCGCGGTCCGAAGCCCTCTCCGCCTTCGGCGACGGCCGCGTCTACGTGGAGAAGGCGCTCGTGCGCCCGCGCCATATCGAGATCCAGGTCCTGGCCGACCATCATGGCCACGCCGTGCACCTGTTCGAGCGCGAGTGCTCGATCCAGCGGCGGCACCAGAAGGTGATCGAGGAGAGCCCGTCCCCGTTCGTCACCCCCGACCTGCGCGAGAGGATGGGCGCACTGGCGGTGGCCCTGGCCCAGGGGGCCGGGTACCGCAACGCGGGCACGCTCGAGTTCCTGGTCGACGCCGGCCGCAACCCCTACTTCCTGGAGATGAACACGCGCCTCCAGGTCGAGCACCCGGTCACCGAGATGGTGACCGGCCTCGACCTCGTGAAGCTGCAGATCGCGGTCGCCCAGGGCGAGCGGCTGCCCTTCACGCAGGCCGACCTCGCCCAGCGCGGCCACGCCATCGAGTGCCGGGTGTACGCGGAGGACGCGTCCCGCGGGTTCCTGCCCAGCCCCGGGCGCATCGCCCTCCTGCGCGTGCCCTCCGGCCCCGGCGTGCGCGACGACAGCGGCGTGGACGAGGGCGGCGAGGTGCCCATCCACTACGACCCGCTCATCTCCAAGCTCGTGGCCTGGGGCGCGGACCGTGCGGAGGCCCTCCAGAGGATGCGTCGCGCCCTCTCCGAGTACACGGTCCTCGGCATCACCACGACCCTGCCCTTCTTAGCGCGCGTCCTGTGCGACCCCGGCTTCGCGCAGGGCGACTTCGACACCGGCTTCGTCGAGCGCTTCCAGGCCGCGGCGCCGCCCGCCGCGCCCGGCCGCCCGGAGGCGGACGCAGAGGCGGACGAGGTGGCCTTGATCGCCGCGTCCGTGCAGGCCTTCCGCGCGCGGCGGTCCTCTCGCCGGCAGGCCCCGGGAAGCTCGGAGGCGGGTTTCTCCGCCTGGCGCGCCAGCGCCTGGCAAGACCTGGGCCGGGGCCGGTGATCTACGACGCAACCGTCGACGGCCGGGCCGTGCGCGTCGAGGTGCGGGCGGACGGTACGGACGGCCGGTACACGGTCCTCCTGGACGGACGTCCCACCGAGGTGGACGTGCGCGACGCCGGCCCCCACCTCCTGAGCCTGATCGTCGGCGGTCGCTCGTACGAGACGGCGGTGGAGCGGCGCGACGGAGGCTATCGCGTGGCCTGGCGCGGCCGGGTGCTCGAGGTGGAGGTGGCGGAGGTGGCGCGCGGCATGGTGGCGCCCCGGCGCCCCACCGGTGGACCGGCGCGGGTCCAGGCGCCCATGCCGGGCAAGCTCGTGCGGGTGCTGGTCAGCGCGGGGGAGGACGTCGGCGCCGGCCAGGGCCTCGTGGTGATGGAAGCCATGAAGATGGAGAACGAGATCCGCGCGCCGCGGGCGGGACGGGTGAAGGAGGCGCCGGTGCGCGAGGGCCAGGCGGTGGAGACGGGTGCTCTCCTCGTCCTCTTGGAGTGACCCCAGGCCCCCGCGCCCACTCGCCCCGGCCATGAAGCGTCGCGTCCTCTTCGTCGTCCTCGTCGTCCTCGGCGCCGCCCTCCTCTGGCGGGCCCCGGTGTGGACGGCCCTGATGCTCGAGGACCGCCTCACCGCACTCTTCCGGCGCCCGGTGACGGTGGGCCGCGTCGAGTACCACTTCATCCCGTTCGAGGTCGAGGTCACGGACGTGCGCGTGGCCGGACCCACTCCCGCCTCCGAGCCGTTCGTGGAAGTGCCGCGGCTGGTGGTGACGCCGTCCGCGGCCGCGCTCCTGCATCGCCGCCTCGTGCTCCTGCGGGTGGCGGTGGAGCGGCCGCGCGTGCGCGTGCGCGCCTACCGCCGCGGCGGCGACGACGTGCCCCCGATCTTCGCCGGGGGCGGACCCGGCCGTGAAGTGCAGATCCGGCGCCTGATCGTGGCGGGAGGAGAGCTGGAGCTGGACCACGAGCGCATCCCTCTCGACCTCGACCTCCCCGACGTGGGCGGGCGTCTCGCCCAGCGCCGGCCGGGCGTCCTGGCCGGCACGTTCTCGTTCGGCCCCGGCCCCGCGCGTTTCGGGGCCGCCCCTCCGCTGCCCCTGGCCACGCGCGTGGACGTGGTCCTGGAGGGGGCGAAGGTGACCGTGGAGTCCGGCCGCCTCACCGGGGAGCGCACCGACCTCACCTATCGCGGGCGCCTCTCCCTGGCGCCCCTGTCCGCCGACCTCGCGGTGAGCGGCGAGGTGGACCTGGGCATCGTCGACCGCCACGTAGTGGCCAGCGACCTCGGCCTGGACGGGCACGGCCAGTTCCACGGCACCGTCCGCCTCGACCAGGGCAAGCTGCGCGTGGCCGGACGGGTGGATGGCGCGCGGGGAGCGTTCGAAGGCGTGGCCATCCCACGCTACTCCGGCGAGGTGACCTGGGACGACAAGGGCGTCCGCGTGCGCGGGCTGGAGGCCTCCCTCTTCGGCGGCTCCGGCCGCTTCGACGTCGAGGTGCCGCCGATGCCCGGGCAGGTGCGCGTGGACGCGCAGCTCCAGGGGGTCGACGCGGAGGAGGCGGTGAGCCACGTCTTCGACGTGGGCAAGGCGGGCCTGGGCGCGGTGGCCACGGGCGAGGTCTCCGTGCGCTGGCCGCGGGGCCGCCGGCGGGCGGTGAGCGGCCGCGCCCGTCTCGAGCTCGCGCCGCGCGCGGACGGCCGCACACCCCTGGCCGGCCGCTTCGTGTGGCACGCCCAGGACGGGGCCCAGGTGGTGGAGGAGGCGCAGCTCCACACGCCGATCGCCGAGGCCCGTCTCAAGGGCCCGATCGCCGCCGATCGCGACACGGACCTCGAGGTGCAGGCGCGCAGCACCGACATCGCGGCCGCGGACGGGCTCCTCGTGCGCATCCGCCGCGCCCTCGGGGCGCCCGGAGCCGAGCCGGCCGGCCTCAGCGGCGGGGGCGTGTTCGAGGGGCGCTGGCAGGGGAGGCTCGACGATCCCGTGTTCGAGGGCCGGTTCAGCGGCGAGGACATCGGCTACCTGGGCGTGCGCTGGGGCCACGCCGAGTGGGTGGGGGCGGTCGACGCGCGCGAGGTGCGGCCCCACTCCCTGGTCCTGCGCCGGCCGGGGGGCGAGCTGTGGGTGGACGGCCGCATGCAGACGGGCGACTACGGAGACGAGGACGCGCTGGACGCGCGCGTGCGGATCGTGAGCTGGCCGGCGCCGGACCTGGTCACCGCTCTCGGCTGGGACCTCGACGTCCAGGGGCTCGTCTCCGGCGAGGCCGCGCTGGCCGGCCGCCGCAGCGATCCCCACGGCACCGCCCACGTGACCAGCAGCGCCGGGCACTACTACGGCGTGGCCTTCGAGGACCTCGACGTGCGCTCCGTGCTCCGCGGCCGGGTCACGGAGGTCACGGAGGGGCGCGCGCGCGTGGGTGGGGGATCGGTCGGCTTCGCGGGAACGGTGACCGACGACGGGATCTACGACGGACGCGCGCAGGCGGAAGGGCTGGACGTGGGCGCGCTCGTCCGCGCCTCGCCGGCCACGCCCGCCTGGGGCGGGCGCGTGTCCGGGCAGGTCGTCCTCCAGGGCACGCTGGCCCGCCCACGCCTGGAGGGCGAGCTCACCGCGCCCCGGCTCTTCCTCGGCGACGAGGGCGTGGGGGCGCTCCAGGCCCGCCTGGTCGGAGCAGGGGACGGCGCGGTGTCGGTGGACGCGCGCTGCCGGTCTCCGCGGGTGGACCTCGCGCTCCGCGGCCGGGTCGGCCTGGACGCGCCCCACGAGGCGGACCTCACCCTCACCGCCGAGCAGACGAGCCTCGATCCCTTCGCCCGCGCCCTGTGGCCCGCCCTGCCCTCCGCGATCGGCGTGGTGAGCTCGGGCGACCTGCACGTGCGCGGTCCGCTGGCCACCCCGCGCGCGCTGGTGGCGGAAGCGGACGCGCGCCAGCTGATCGTGTCGCTGCCCGAGTATCCGGTGACCAATCGCGCGCCCCTCCACCTGAGCCTGGCCGACGGCACCGTCGAGGTGCGCGACCTGGAGCTCTCGGGCGAGGGCACCGACCTCACCATAACCGGATCCGCGGCCCTGGTGGAGGACGGCGCGCTCGATCTGACCGTGCGCGGCACCGCCGACCTGCGCGCGCTGTCGGTGGTGAGCTCGGAGCTGCGCGGGGCGGGGGCGGCCCGGGTCGAGGTGGCCGTCTCCGGCCTTCGCGCCGCCCCCGTGGTGGAGGGCACCCTCGACATCGAGGGGGCGGGCGTCCGCCTGCGCGGGTTCCCGCACGGGGTCGAGGACGTGCGCGGCCGGGTGCTGTTCAATGCGCACGCCGCCCATTTCGCGGGCGTGACCGGCAGTGTCGGAGGCGGGCCGGTCGAGCTGGAAGGGCAGGCCGCCTATACGGGCGGACACCTCACCTCCTTCGACGTGCAGGCCAGCGGCCGCTCCATCGCCCTGCGCTATCCGGAGGGGCTGCGCAGCGTTCTCGACGCCGACCTGCGCCTGTTCGGCGACCAATCGCAGCAGTGGCTCACGGGCAAGGTCGACGTGCGTGACGCGGTCTGGACGCGCCGGTACGACGTGGCCTCCGAGCTCCTGGCCGTCTCCGCGCCCAGCGTGGGGACGGCCACCCTGGGCGGGGGCGTGCGCTACGACGTCAAGGTGCAGGCTCCGGGCACCCTCAAGATCGACAACAACCTCGCCACCCTCCAGGCGCGGGCCGACCTCACCCTGCAGGGCAGCTACGCCGCGCCGGTCGTGCTGGGGCGGGCCGAGATCGACCGCGGCCGCGTCTACTTCCAGGGCAACACCTACGTGATCCGCCGGGGGGTGATCGACTTCGCGAACCCGGAGCGGCTGGACCCCCTGTTCGACATCGAGGCCGAGAGCCGCGTGCGGTCGTACAACGTGACCCTGAAGGTGAACGGCACTCTCGAGCGCGTGTACCCCACGCTCACCTCCGACCCGCCGCTGAGCACGGTGGGGATCCTCAGCCTCCTCGCGGGGGCGGACGAGAGCCGGGTCGAGGTCGCCCAGGAGCTCCAGTCCGACGCGCAGAAGCTGGCCGGCCAGGGCGCGGCCACCCTGGCCGCGGGCAAGCTGTCGGAGCAGGTGGGGCTGGAGCGGGGAGCGGCGCGCCTGGGCCTGGACCGCTTCTCGATCGACCCCAACTTCCTGCGCGCGCCGGGCGAAGGCTCCACCGGGCGCATGACGGTGGGCAAGCGCGTGACGCGGGACCTCAACGTCGTCTACTCCCAGGACCTGAGCGGCAGCCAGGAACGTCTGGTCGCGGTGGAGTACACGCTGTCCGATCGGCTCTCCGTCCTCGTCACGCAGTCCCAGACCGACGGCTACGGCTTCGACCTCCGCCTCAGGCGCCAGGCCCGATGACCACGCTCGTCCTCGCCGCCCTCATGGCGGGGACGGCGCCCTCGCCTGCGCCCGCGGTGTCCCCCGCCCCGGGGCCGATGGTGGCGGCCGTGCGCCTGGAGGCCCCGCCGGAGGACGTGGCGCGCCTCGACCGCTACCTCGAGGTGAAGGCGGGAGCGCCGCTGGAGCCGGAGCTGGTCCGCCACGTCGTCGAGCTGATCTACGCCACCGGCGAGTTCGCGGACGTGGTGGTGGAGACCACGCCCGCCGCGGGCGGGGTCGACGTCGTGTTCCGGCCGGTGCGGGCGCCCCTGCTCGCCCAGGTGCGCGTGGAGGGCGATCACGTGCTCAAGCCGGAGGCGGTGCGCCGCATCTCCCGCCTCCGCCCGCGAGAGCCGCTGTGGCCGGCCCGGCTGGACCGGGCGGCGCAGGACCTGGCCTTGTCGCTGGTGCAGCGCGGCTACCTCGAGGCGCGCGTGACCCCGGCCGCGCGGCCGGTGCCCGGAGGCGCGGACGCCGTCTTCACCGTCGTCTCCGGCCCCGTCGTCCGCGTGGCCTCCTCCCGGGTGGAGGGTGAGTTGTCCGTGATCGTGCGCATCCAGGTCCCGGGTCCCCGGCCGGGCGAGCCCTTCCGGCGGGAGCGCGTCCAGTCCGTGGCCCAGCGCATGCGCGACGTGCTGGTGGGGCAGGGCCACTGGCGGGCGGCGGTGTCGCTCTCCGAGGCCTACGACCCCGCGGCCGCGCGCGTCGACCTCGTCTTCCGCCTGGACCCGGGTCCGCTCAGCGACGTCGAGATCCACGGCGACGTGGTCGCGCATCTCCGCGGACGCGTGCGCGCGCTCCTGAAGGATGGTGGCCTCAAGTCGGACGCCGTCGAGGAGGCGAGCGACCTGCTGGAGAGCGAGGCCCGGCGCCAGGGCTACCGCCTGGCCCGCGTGACCCACCGCGAGGAGCAGCGGGCGTCGCTTCAGGTGCTGGTGTACGACGTGGAGGCGGGCCCACGGGCGGAGGTGGCGTCCGTCCGCGTCGAGGGCGACGAGACGGAGGGGCTGGCGCGGCTGATCCAGATCCTCCCCGGCGAGCCCCTCGTCGACGGCGAGGTGGCGGAAGGCGCGCGCGTCCTCACCCGGGCCCTCGAGGAGCGCGGGCACGCCGCGGCCCGGGTCGACGCGGAGGTGCCGGAGGGGGGCGGCACCCTGCCCGTGGTCTTCCGCGTCCACGCCGGCCCCCGCACGCGTGTCTCCACCCTGCACGTGGAGAGTCCCCTGGCCCTCCCGGCGGGGAGCGCGCCCCGCGAGCTGCGCCTGCGCGAGGGCGGCGCCTACCGCGTGACGGACCTCGCCCGCGACCGCGACACCGTCCTCGCCGCCTACCGCAACACGGGGTACACGCAGGCGGAGGTGACGCCGGAGGTCATCTTCTCGGAGGACCGCGCGGAGGCGGCGGTCACCCTGAGGGTGAGGCCGGGCGAGCCCACCAAGGTCGACCACGTCGTCATCACCGGCCTGGAGCGGACGAAGGAGGAAGTGGTCCGGCGGGAGCTGACGGTCAAGGAGGGGGAGCCCCTCGGCCTCGACCGCGTGCTCGAGTCGCAGCGCCGCCTGGGCGGGCTCGGCCTCTTCGACCGCGTGTCCATCACCGAGATGGACCCGGACACGCCCCACCAGCGCAGCGTGGTGGTGCGGGCGGAGGAAGCCCCCCTGACCTCCGTCTCCTACGGCGTCGGCTACGCCGAGCGCGAGAGGGTCCGCGCCAGCGCCGAGGTCACGCGCCGGAACCTGTTCGGGATGGACCGCCGCCTGACCGTGTTCGCGCGGGCCAGCCTGCAGCCGTCCTTCCGGCTCCTGACCACCTTCCGCGAGCCGTACTTCCTGGGTCGCAAGCGGGAGCTGTTCTTCACCGCCTTCCGCGAGGAGGAGCACCGCGAGACCTTCGACTTCACGCGCACGGGCGTGACCGTGCAGACCGCCCACACCCTCTCCGCCAACTGGAGCGCCATCCTGCGCCAGACCTACCAGGAGACGCGCACCTACAACACCGACGAGGACTGCCTGACCTTCGGCCGCGAGTTCTGCCCGGGGACCCTCTCCGGCCCTTCCGCCT
The DNA here is from genome assembly GCA_041481445.1 of Vicinamibacteria bacterium. Taxonomy (GTDB): domain Bacteria; phylum Acidobacteriota; class Vicinamibacteria; order Fen-336; family Fen-336; genus AA29. The sequence goes on along the minus strand of JBGPBV010000005.1, from coordinate 66,580 downwards.
CCCTCGTCTACGACACCCGCGACGACCCCCTGGACCCGAAGCGCGGCTTCTTCCTCGCCACCGACGGCCTCCTCTCCCTGCACATCCTGGGCGGGAACACGCTCGTGAAGGGCTTCGCCCAGGGCGCGACCTACCGGGCCCTCACCGCCCACACCATCGTCGCCGTGTCTGCGCGCGTGGGCCTGGCCCGCACCTTCCGGGGAGAGGATCCGCTGGTGCCCAAGCCGGACCGGTTCTTCGCGGGCGGCGACTACTCGCTGCGCGGGTTCGGCGTGGACGAGGTGCGGCCGGACGGCGGAAACGCGCTCCTCCTCGGAGGGATCGAGCTGCGCCGGCACCTCGCCGGCGCCTTCTGGGCCGCCGCCTTCGCGGAGACGGGCAACGTGTACCCGCTCGTCTCCGACATGGCGCTCGGCGACCTCCGCTACACCGCCGGCCTCGGCCTGCGCTACAAGAGCGCGGTCGGTCCCCTGCGCTTCGACTGGGGGTACAAGCTCGACCGGCAGCCGGGCGAGAGCCCGTACCACCTCCACTTCACGATCGGCCATGCGTTTTGACCTCGTGACCGCGCTCCTCCTCGCCGCGGTGCCCTCACCGGCGCCGGCGGTGGTGGAGAGGATCCTGGCCGTGGTGGACGGGCGCCCGGTGCTCCTCTCCGAGGTGGCGGTCTTCGGCAAGGTGCGCGGGCAGCAGGAGCGGCCGGCCCTGGACGGCCTCATCGACGAGCAGCTCATGTACCACGAGGCGGCGCGGCTGCCCCAGGCCGCGCTGAGCCCGGAGGAGGATGAGCGCGCGCTCGCGAGCCTCAAGGCCCGCGTGCAGGCCTCGACTCCCGACGAGGAGGAGCAGCTCCAGCGCCTGGCCCATCGCGAGGCGGCCATCCTGAAGTACGTCGAGTTCCGCTTCCGGCCGCAGGTCCGGGTCGCGGAGGAGGCGGTGCGCGCGGCCTACGACGGCCAGGCGCACCCGGACGGCCAGTCCTTCGCGGAGGCGGCGCCCGCCATCCGCGAGCGCCTCGCCCAGGCGGACCTCTCGCGGCGGATCGAGGAGTGGGTCAAGGAGCTCCGGCGGGCGGCGGAGATCCGCTACAACACCGTTCCGCGGGCGGGCGAGGGCGCGTCGTAGAGGCCGCGCCAGTCGTTGAGCCGGATCCGCGCCAGGTCCAGGAAGGCCACCGCCCCTTTGAACGTGTCCACGCGCGTGGCCTCGTCGTTGCGCCAGGTGACGGGGACCTCGGCGATGCGGCGCCCGCGGCGCCGGGCCACGAAGAGGGCCTCGACGTCGAACGAGAAGCCGTCGAGGCGGGCGGCGGAGAAGGCTTCCTCGGCCGCCGCCGCCGTGAAGAGCTTGAAGCCGCACTGGGTGTCCTGCAGGCCGGGCAGGGCGAGCACGCGCACGCAGAGGTTGAACAGGCGGCCCATGCTCTCGCGCAGACGGCCCTGGCGCACCTCGACGTTGCTGTCCGGAAGGGCGCGGGAGGCGATCACGACGTCGTAGCCCTCCTCCATCTTGGCGAGCAGGCGGTCGAGCTCCTCGATGGGCGTGGAGAGGTCGGCGTCGGTCATGAGGCGCCGTGACCCGCGCGCCTGCAGCATCCCGCGCCGCACGGAATACCCCTTCCCGCGGTTGCCCTGGTTGCGGAGGACTCTCACCCCCGCCGCCTCCGCGCGAAGGGCGGTGTCGTCCACCGAGCCGTCGTCCACCACCACGATCTCGTGGGGCCTTCCCGCCAGGTACCGTTGGACCTTCTCGAGCGTCGGCGGGAGCCGCCGGCCCTCGTTGTAGGCCGGGATGACCACGGAGAGGAGCTCGGCGCTCAGCGCGCGCTCCTCGCCAGCGGGGCCAGGAGGTCCTCGAGGCCGAGGCGAAGGTCGGCCAGCCCGAGGTCGCGCGCCCCCCCGCGCACTTCCTCCATGAGGTAGCCGAGCCGCCCGCCCTCCTCCGCACGGTCGGCCTCGAGGGCGGCCAGGGCCTTTGCCTTGCCCGCCTCCACCGCGCGCAGGAACCCGGCCAGCGTCTCCATCGTGTCGTCCAGGCGGTGGTGCGCGCGCACGTGGGCGGCGGCCAGCGCGCCGATCGTCTCCCGGAGGCGCGGCGAGCCCCGCAGGTGGCGCAGGTAGGCCTCGAGCTCCGCCTCCTCCCGGCGCCCGGGGTCGATGGGCACGATCACGCCCTCCGGGAACTCCTCGGCGGGCGCGCTGCCCGCGCTGACGAGCACGGGCCGGCCCACGCCGAGCGCGCGCACGACCGCGCCCGACATCTCCCCGTGCGAGGGGAAGCGCAGGGCGAGCACGACGTCGGCGGCGGAGAGGTGGCGCTCGAAATCGGCGAGGCCGAGGCGGCCGGTCACCCGCAGGCCGTCCCCGAGCCCGGCCTCCGCGGCCCAGGTGTCGAGGGGCAGGCGGGGATCGGTGGCGCCGGCCACGACGAGCAGGGCTTCCGGATGGTCGACGCGGAGCCGTGCCATCACTCGCACCGCGACGTCCAGCCGCTTGTTGGCGGTGGCCAGGCCGGGAGCGGTCACCACGAACGCATCCTCGGGCAGGCCGAGCCGGCGGCGGCTCTCCGGTCGCGCGGGCGGAGGTTCGATCGGCAGCGACAGGTGATGGGGGAGATGCAGGCGCGGCCGCCCGGGCAGGCGCCGGGCGACGCGGGCGGCGGTTTGTGCGCTCAGCGTGACCACGCCCAGGCTGCCCTCCAGCATGCGGTCGTTCAAGGGGAAGAGCGCCGGCAGCAGGTCTCCGCCCAGCGCCCGCGCCACCTGGCGCGCCACGAAGGTGCCCGTCTCCCCGTAGGCGCGCCGCATCTCGCGCAGGTAGGCGGAGACATCGCCGCGCTCGACCGTCTCCCGCAGGACGAGATGGTGCAGGCTCCAATCGTGCAGCACGACCACTCCCGGCTGCGCGCGGGCGGCGCGGTAGACGAACGCGTGCGCGGGCGAGTTGCCCAGGTGGTAGAGATGGAGGTCGGCTTCCGGCACCACGTTCGGTGTCTCCGCGACCGTGACCACCTCGAAGTGCCGGGCCAGCGCGGGCAGCGTCTCCGCGACGTAGTCGGCAATGCCGGAGGGAGACGGGGGCAGCGGGCTCCAGAGAGCGACCTTGATCACCGGAGGGATTCCGTCAGCCGCTCGATCACGTGGTCCCACGAGATCCCGGCCACGCGCTGCCGGCCCGCCTCGCCCATCTCCCGGAGGCGCGCCTCCGGCCAGCTCCAGAGCGTGTCGATGGCCTGGGCGATCGCCTCCGGGGTGGGCTCCGCCACCACTCCCGTCTCACCGTCGGTCACGAACTCGAGGACGCCCCCCGCGTCCGAGGTCGTGACCACCGGCTTCTTCGAGAGGAAGGCCTCCACCGTCACGTACCCGTAGTCCTCGTTCAGGGGGGCGTAGTAGGCGGCCCGCGCCCCCGCGTAGAGGGCGATGAGCTCGTCCGCGGAGACGAAGCCGACGAGCTCGACGCGGTCGGCCACGCCCAGCCCCTCGATCTGCTTGCGCAGCTCGCCCTCCAGCGGCCCCGCCCCCGCGATCTTGAGCCGGGCCCCGCTCCTCACGCGCTGCATGGCGTCGATGGCGAGGTCGAGCCGCTTGAGGCGGTCGAGACGGCCGGCGTAGAAGAGGTAGTCCGCGTAGCCGTCGGTGCGGTAGCGGCCCAGGTGGTGGGGGGGCGGATAGAGGGGCTCCCCGCCGAGGCCGTTGTACTTCTGCAGCCGCTCGGCCACGTTGCGCGAGATCGTGAAGACGGCCCGGCACTCGGACAGGGCGGAGGTGTCCATGGCCTGGATCGCGTCCTTCACCTGCCGGTCCTCCGGGGTGTCGCGGAACGAGCAGTACGGGGTGCCGTAGAGGTCGTAGGCCTCCCGGTGCTGGTGGAAGAGCCAGGCGACCTTGCGCGGGTGGCGCACCAGGAAGCTGGGGAACTTGGTCGGGATGACCAGGTCCACCGGCGTGCCGTTGCTCTCGGTCACGTCGAGCAGGCGCCAGGCCAGGGCCTGGCGCACCAGCTCCGACACCGGGTACCACTTGAAGGGCACCGCGGCCACGTCCGCCCGGAAGCCGTGGCGCTCCAGGTTCGCGCGCAGCTCCGACACCAGGATCTCCGCTCCGCCCGTGATGAACGGCGCCTGGGCGGCGCACACGAGGACCGTCCTGGGTTTCGTCAACGGACCAGACGCTCCTCGAGCTGCCGCAGCCGCTCCCGCACCTCGCGCAGGTCGCGCTCCAGGCCCAGGCGGCCCTTCTCCGACTCCGCCAGCACGAGGTCGACGCGGCGGACGAGGTCGTGCACGTGCGCGACCAGCTCCTCCTGCAGGATGAGGTGGCGCTCGTCGATCTCGCCCATGTGCCGGCCGTGCAGGCCGAGCACGTCGTCGTAGTGGCGGTGGGTGGCGTCCAGGCGCGCGTCGATGTAGGCGAGCAGCTCGTTGTCGAACCGCACCTGGCGCGAGTTGAAGGACTCCTGGGCGTCGAGGACGCGCGCGAGCAGGCGGCCCAGGCCCCGGGCCAGGCGTCCTCGCCAGCCAGGGGCGGCGGCGCCGCGGATGCGCCAGGCCTCGTTGAGGGCGGCGTTGTCCGGGCGCGGGACGGGCGCGACCGGGGTGGGGTCGCGATCGGGAGGCATGGGCCCCGGGACCTTCACCGCGGGAGCGGTGGGGAGGACGGCCGCCGCCTCGTGCAGGGCGCGCGCGCGCACCTCCTCGCGCACGCGGCGCAGCTCCTCCGCGACCTGCTGCCGGTCGTTCATGCGTGTCCGCGCGGCATCATCGCGATTCTAAACCGCCCTTCGCCGGCGCCGGCCTCGGCCGTCGGGCCAGGGCGAAGACGCTCGCCCCCACCGGCAGGGACACGTGCCGCATCATCCGCGCCTCCAGGCCGAGCAGGCGGCGGAAGGCCCATTCCATCGGCGGGGGCAGGAAGCCCACGTCCGAGCCGTGACGGTGGAGGATGCGGTCGAGGGTGCGCCGGGTGGCGACGAGAGGGAAGAGGAGGAAGTTGGCGTAGCTCAGCCGCCTCACCTCCAGCCCCTCGCCTTCGAGCAGGCGCCGCACCTCCGCCGTGGTGTAGCGATGGCGCGAGAGCACGGCCTCGTCGTGGGCTCCCCACAGCATCTTGAGGGCGGGCACGCGCACCAGGAACAGGCCTCCGGGACGCAGGACGCGCACGACCTCGCGCACCGCCTTCCGGTCGTCCTCGACCCAAGCGTGGTAGAGGACGTCGAACGACGTCACCGCGTCGAAGCTTGCGTCCGCGAACGGGAGGGCGAGGATGCTGCCGCGGGTCACGGTGACCCCGCGTCCGCGGCAGAAGCGCAGGGCCTCGTCCGAGAGATCGATGCCGACGGTACGGCCGAAACGCCGGAAGTGGGCGAGGTTGTTGCCCGTCCCGCACCCGGCGTCGAGGATGAGCCGGCCCTGGGCCTGACCGTCCGGCCACTCCCGGGCGAGGAGGGAGAGGCTGATGGCGCGCATCCCGGCGTACCACCACTGGCTCTCCTCCGCGTCGTACATCCGGCCGTATTCCTCGACGTTCATCGCGCCCCTGGCCCCGGGAGGATGCGCAGCGACTCCACCGCCGCCCGTCCTCCGGGCGAGACCTCGAGCTCGAGGGGGTTGGGCCCGCGGCGGAGACGCTCGGCCGGGACTTCGCCCCCCACCTCCGTGAAGGCCTCCGTCAGCGTGCCGCGCCCGATCTCGACGCCGTCGAGGCGGACGGCGAGCGTGCCCGATCCCTGCGCGCTCACGCGCACCTCCGCCGGCCCCGGGTCGACCACGGGGAGGAACACGCGCGCGCGTCCGCCCTCCACCTCGCGGCAGACCGCGCGTCCGCACGGGTGGCGGACGCTCCAGCCCTCGCCCAGGAGCGCTCGCTCCGTTTCGAGGTCACCGAGCCGGAACCGTGAGGGCCCCGCGGCCAGCACGTCCTGTCCGCCGAGGAGGTCGTAGCGCGCGGCGGGAAGGCCGTGGCGCGCCGCGAAGAGCCAGCTCGCGGGCCAGCTCACGGGTGCGCCCACCGTCGCCTGGACGATCTCGGCGCTGTTCTCGGCCACCGCCGGGAACGACACCGTGTCGTCGCGCGGGATCATCTCCGCCCGGTACTGCGCCATCAGCAGGAGGTTCCAGGCCACCAGCGCCGCGCCCGCGCCCGCGGCGAGGACGAGAGGACGGCGCACCGCGGTCGCCCGCACCACCTCCAGGCCTTCCGCGAGGCCCAGGGCGAGGAGCGGAAGCGCGGGAAGGAGGCGCGCGTTGGCGAACCCTCCCGTCCACCAGGGCCGCAGGCTCGCGTCGACCAGGGCCATCACGGTGAGGGCGGCCAGGGCGCCGGCGGCGTCGGCTCGCCCGCGCGCGGCGCGGCCAACGAGGCCGGCCACCCCGAGGGTGAGGACCGGCGTCCAGAACAAAGCGCCATGGCGAGACGAGAAGAGGGCGTCCAGCAATGGGGGGGCGCCGGCGGCGAGCGTGACGCGCGCGCCGGTGGCGGTCTCCGTGAGCAGGGCCACGGCGATCAGGACGACGCCGAGGAGCGCGCCACGAGCGATCGCCGCCGGCGGGCGCTGCCCGGCGCGGGCCGGCCACCCGCGCACGATCAGGGCGCCGGCCAGGAAGGTCGAGGCGGCGAGGCCCGGCTCGACCGCCTCGTGCCACACGAGCGCGGTCCCGTAGAGGGTGAGGACGGTCGAGGCCACGGACACCGCGCCGTGGCCGGCCCGCCTCAGTGTCTCCTCCAGGACCACCAGCCCGGCGGTGATCGCGGCGATGCTGGCCAGGGCGGCCAGGGGCGCCGCCGGCACTCGGCGCTCGGCGACCGCGAGCACCGGCGGCCCCGCCCCCGCCACGAGGAGCAGGACCAGCCGGCGCCAGCCGGCGAGACGGGCGCTCATCGTGCGCCGCCGTGAGCGAGGGCGGCCGCCGCGCCCCGGGCCGCCTCGAGTCCGAGGCCGAAGGAGCCGCTGATCGTCCGGTCGTGGGGGTGGAGCTGGCAGGAATCGGTGAGGAACAGGTTCGCCACCGGCGTCTGGACGGTGGGGGTCGTGGTGCGGTAGTCGGTCAGGCAGATGGGCTGCGCGTAGCGGTCGCGGAACACGGCGGAGAACACGACCTGGCGCCGGTCGAAGGCGGGGTTGATCAGGGCCAGCGCGTCCGTGTACGTTCGCAGCACCTCCTCGTCCGACTGCGCGTAGCGCGGGTCCTCCGCCGAGAGGTACTGCGGCACGTAGAGGATGTGGTCGCCGCCCAGCTCCGGCAGCGGGTTGAGGTTCGTGTACTCGATCATGCCCGCGAAGGGCACGCGCGGGTCGTGGGTGTTGACCCAGAAGAACGGAGTGACCTGCTCCTTCAGGCGCAGGAACAGGCAGAAGATGCCGATGGTGGGGATGCGCTCGAGCCCGCGCACGTAGGAGCCGTCGAGGCCCTGCGCGAGCTGCCGGAAGCGGGAGGTCGTGACGGTGGAGATGACGGCGTCCGCGGCCAGGGTCTCCCCGCCGACACGGACGCCGGTGGCGCGGCCGTCCTCCAGCAGGATCTGCCCGACGGGCGCCCGGAGCACGACGCGCCCGCCCCGGCGCCGGAGGTCCTCGCCCAGGGCGTCGATCACGGTGGCGCTGCCGCCCTCGATGTAGCCGAGCTCCTCGCGCCAGGGCGAGGTGCGTGAACGCGAGAGGCGCACCATGCGCGCCCAGATCCAGGCCGCGCTCACCTCGTCCGCGTGCTCGGCGAACTTGAAGCGCATGAGCGGCTCCCAGATGACGCGGTAGGTACGGTCCCCGAACATGTGGCGGAGCCAGGCGGTGGCCTGGCGCGGGGCCAGGTCCTCCTCGCGCATGCGCTGGGCCAGCTTCAGGGCCGCCCCCGCGCGCAGCCGGTCCCGGAGGGGCAGGGCCCGGAAGGTCAGGAGGTCGACGGGGGTGAGGAACGGGTAGAGCGTCCCGTCGACGAAGTAGGCCATGCGCGAGTCGCGCCAGTGGAGCTTGTGCGACAGCCCGAGCTCGTCGAGGGTGGCCAACAGGTGGTCGTCGCCCTTGCAGATGAAGTGGTAGTAGCGCTCGATGCGCACGCCCTGCACGTCGAACACGCTGGCCAGGCCGCCCAGGAGAGGCGCGGTCTCCAGCAGCGTCACCTCCGCGCCCGCCTTGACGAGCTCGTGGGCGGCCTTGATGCCGGCGGGTCCCCCCCCGATCACCACCACGCGGCGGCCGCTCATCGTCCCGGCGCCGGAAGCGGCGTGGCCGTCGCGGCCAGCCGCGCGAAGTCCAAGGCGTCCACGCAGACGGTCCCGCCCGCGGGCGCCACCACCACGTCGTTGAGCTCGCGCCGCCACAAGCGGGCGGGCAGGGTGAGGCGGCCTTCGGTCCACCTCCCCCCCACCAGGATCGCGCCCGCCTCCTGCCCGTTCACGCGGACCTCGACCTCCTCCGGCGCTTCGGGGCTGACCGCGGTCAGCGTCAGCGCCAGGTCTTCCGGCACGTCCAGCGGGGCGAGCACGCGCGCGGGCCCCGTGGCCGGGCGGCACGACCGTCCGGCGATCTCCACCCGCCGCCCCCAGCCCTCGGCCAGGAGCGCCTCGTCGTCCGCGCGGCCCACGTCGATGCGGCCGCCCAGGTTGTTCTGGCGGTAGAAGAGGTAGCGTCCGACCGCCCGATCGTATTGCCGGGCCGGCCGGCCCTCGCGCCAGGCGAAGATCCAGCTCGCCGGCCAGGTCGGAGGGCTGCCGGCGACGTCGGCGATCAGGCGCGCGGTGCCGCCGACCAGGCGCGGGAAGGCGGCCCGCCCGGCGTCGGCCTCCCCGCGCGCGACCTGCGTGACCGCGCCCAGGTTCCAGGTGATCGCGGGCACGAGCAGCGCGCACACCGCCGCCTGCGGATGGCGGACCAGGGCCCGGCGGGCCCATTCGAGGCTGCCGGCCAGGCCCAGGGCGAGCAGGGGCAGCAGGCTGTCGAACCGGCGGTTCGAGAACGATCCTCCCGCCCACCAGTCCCCCGAGCACATGTTCACGTAGGTCATGGCCACGAGCGGAGGCACGAGCGGCCAGAACAGCGTCGCCCGCGCCCGCGCCAGCCAGAGGTAGCCGAGATAGCCGGCCCAGAAGACGGGCGTCCACGAGAGCAGGCCGTGCCGCGACGAGAACAGCGTCTGCAGCACGAACGGGTGGTCCAGGCGCAGGAAGTCCGCGCCGTGCGGCGGATAGCGCAGCAGCCACTCGCCGTAGAGGGTCTTCCAGGCCGCCATCTGCGGCAGCGCGCCCACGAGGGCGGCGGCCACGACGAGCGCGCCCCGCCGTACGGCCAGGATCGCCTCGCGCCCGCCGCGGCCGAGCGCCGTCAGCACGTCCCAGCCGGGCAGCAGGAGCAGGAGCGCATTCTGCCAGCGGAGGCACATGGCCAGGCCGCCGGCGAGGCCGAGCAGGAGGGCCGGACGGAGGCCGGGGCTTCCCCGTTGACGGTCCCAGAGCCAGACCACCAGCGCCGCGCCCGCCGCCGAGGAGGCGTGCGACATCGTGGGCTGGTGGACCATGTACCAGTGCAGGAAGGTGGCCCACCAGACGAGGAGCGCGCCCAAGAGCGCGGTGTCGGCGGGAAAGTGGCGGCGCAGGACGTCGTGGATCAGGAGCACGGCCGCGAAGCCGTACAGGAGGGAGCCCAGGGCCACGGCATTGACGTGCTCGGGCCCGTATCCGCTCAGGTCCACCTCACGGCCGAGCGCGCTCTCCACGCGTGCGACCGCCTCCCCCGCCACGAAGGACGGGATCCAGACCAGGCCGGGCCCGACGGAGAAGATCGACCGGCGGAGCCCGGTGCGCGTCGGCACCTTGATGTCGACGCGATCGATCAGCTCGTAGTGCGTGTACTCGTTCGTGAAGTCCAGGTCGTGGTCCTTCACCAGAGAGCGCACGTACACGTAGTAGCTCACGCCGTCGCCGCCGAGCCGCCCGCCGGTCGTGTGGAGCTGCACGACGGAGACGAGGAGGAGCAGGGCGAGCAGGAGGCGTCCGGCCTCGGCACGATGGGCGCGCGGGGGCGTGGCCCGCCGCCCCACCAGCGCCAGCCCGGCCGCCGCGGCCAGGACGCCCGCGGTCAGCGCGCCCTTCGGACGCCCGATGATCACGACCACGGCCAGGGCGAGCCCGAGGAGGGCGGCGGTGGCGGCGAGGGCGGGCGCCCGCGTCATGTCCGCGCCTCGCGGAGCAGTTCCTCGTACAGCGCGAGCGTGCGGTCGATGAGGACGTTCCACGCGAATTCCGCCCGCACGCGGCGCCGGCCCGCCGCACCCATGGCCGCCCGGCGCTCACGATCGGAGGCCACCTGGACCAGCGCGGAGGCGAGCGCCGAGCGGTCGCCGGGCATGACGAGGAGCCCGGTCACGCCGTCCTCGACCTTGTCCGGGATGCCGCCCGCGCGCGTGGCGACGACCGCGCGCCCGTGCGCCATGGCCTCCAGGGTGACCAGGCTCGAGCCTTCGTAGCGGGTCGGGTGGACGAGCACGTCGGCGCGCTCGTAGAGGGCGTGCAATGTCGGCTCATCGACGCGTCCGGGGAGATGGACGTGCGGGCTGACCGCGGGAGAGAGCGCACGCCGGAGCCGCGGGGCCCCGGGGCCGTCGCCGACGACGACCCAGGCCCATTTCGACCCCAGCCCTCCCGCGGCGGCCAGGGAGGAGAGCGCGGCTCCGGTGTCCTCGAACCCCTTGTAGGCCTCCAGGCGGCCGACGGAGAGGAACACCGGATCCGCGCCGTGGAGAGCGGGCAGCGCCGCCTCCGCCACTGCCCGCGCGTCCTTCGGAGTGGCCGCCGCGATCTCGTCGGTATCGATGCCGTTGGGCAGGACCACCACGCGCGACGGGTCCACGCCCAGCAGGCGCGGCACGTCGTCGCGGGTGGACGCGTCGGTGGCGACCACGCGGTCGGCCAGCCGCGCCGCCTCCCGCGAGAGCGCGCGCAGCCGGGCCAGGGCGACGCGCTTGAGGCCGCGCGTCTTGTGCTCCTCGAGCCCCTGCGGGTTCATGACCAGGGGGGCGCGCAGGGTGGAGTCGCGGCGCCGGCACCGGCCGTAGCCGAGGGCCGTGAGCCCCTGGGCGTCGACGAGGTCGACCTCGCCCGCGCGGACCATCGCCGCCACCGTCTCCCCCACGCGGCGCGCGAAGGCGGGATAGTGGAGAGTGCGCGAGAGCACGCGCCCATGGCTCCTCCCCTCGTCGCCGTAGGGCACGGTCACCACCCGGCCGGGGAACGTGCCCGGCCGGGTGGCCGGACGCGTGAGGAGCACCGTGTCCACTCCCCGCGCCTGGAGATGCCGCGCGAGCAGGTAGACCGCGCGCTCCATGCCGCCCGGGTCGTGGAGGGGATGCGCGCCCCGGCTCAGCAGGGCGACCCTCATGAGAGCCGCCGATACACGGCTTCGTAGCGGGGGACCAGCGCCGCCGGAGAGAACGCGTCCGCGCGGGCGCGGGCCGCCTCGCGCACGCGGGCCCGGAGCGTCTCGTCCGCGGCCAGACGCCCCACCGCGTCGGCCAGGGCGGGGGCGTCGCCCACCAGCAGACCCGCCTCGCCCTCACCCAGGATCTCGCGCGTGCCGCCGGTGTCCATGGCCGCCACCGGCGTGCCCAGGGCCAGCGCCTCCAGCAGCACCCGGGAGAGTGGCTCCGGCCACAGCGACGGGAACACGAGCACGGTCGCCCGCGCCAGGGCGCGCAGCACGTCGTCCCGCTCCGCCCAGCCACGCATCACGAGGGGGACGCCGGCGGCGGTGGCCTCGAACTTGAGGGCATGGGCCAGGCTGCCTTCGCCCAGCACGACCAGGGGCAGGCCCGTGCGCGCGGCCGCCACCGCGGGGACGAGCAGGCGCGCCCCCTTGTTCTCCTCCAGCTTGCCGATGAAGAGCAGGAAGCGCTCGGGCAGGGGGCAGGAGCAGGCGCCGGCGGCGACCGTGCGGGCCTCCACCGCGTCCACGACGTTCGGGATCACGTCCACCCGCGGGATGGCGGCCGCGCGCAGCTCGTCGGCGATGGCCCGGCTCACCGCGAGGTTCGCCCCCGCCCGGCGCAGGGCCGCGCGCTTGAGGGCGAGGTCGCCCGCCATGTAGGGGATCGCGCCCCACGCCATCACCCCCGGAGCGGGCACGTGCCCGTCGACGCAGCGCGACATCGGCCCCAGCCCGCACCCGGGACAGAGCGCGCCGCGGCTGATCCGCGTGGACCAGAAGCAGACCGGCCAGTGGTCGCGCACGGTGACGGCGACCCGGCCGGGCTCGGGCCCGGCCAGCGCGGCCAGCGCGGACAGCGAGTGCTGGGCGTGAACGACCTCTGCCCCCTCGAGGGCGAGGGCGCGGGCGAGCACGCGGGGCACGGCCAGGCGCCGCCGGCCGGGCGCGGCGAGCCGCCGCACCCGCACGCCGTCGAGGTCCTCCACGCCCGGGCTGGTGGTGAGGACGGTGACGGCGTGGCCGGCCTCGCGCAGGCCGAGGGCGAGCGCGCGCGTGGACCAGCCGGCGCCCCCCGCCCGCGGCGGGTAGACCTCCGTGGCCAGGACCACCCTCACGCGGTGATCCTCTTCAAGACGGCCTCGAGCTGCTCGCAGTGGCGGGCCCAGGAGTAGCGCTCGACCACGCGCGCGCGCGCGCTGGCCCCCAGCCGCGCCCGCCGCCCGGGATCGGCGGCCAGGGCCGCCAACGCCTCCGCCCACGCCGCGGGATCGCCTTCCTGCGCGTGGAGACCCTCCTGCCCGTCGCGGACGATCTCGGTGAGAGGCACGCGCGGGATGGTGACCGTCGGCAGGCCGGAGGCCATGTATTCGAAGATCTTCAGCGGCGACCAGTAGAAGCCGAGGGCGAGCTCGGGCAGGCGCGCGGGATCGTAGGGAGCGACGCCGATGTCCGCGGAGGCCACCATCGCGGGCATGTCCGCGTAGGGCCGCGTGCCCAGCCGGCGCCCCCGGTATCCGTCCCCCGGCCCCGCCTGCGCGCCGCCCACGAGGACGAAGAAGATGTCGTGGCGGTTGCTCAAGAGCCGCGCCGCCGCCTCCAGCACGTGCACGCCGTGCCAGGGGCGGAAGCTGCCCGTGAACACGACCATCACCGCGCCCTCGGGAACGCCGAGCGCCCGCCGCACCTCGTCGCTCCGCTGGGCGGGGGAGAACGCGTCCACGTTCGCTCCCCAGGTCACGGTCTCCGTCTTGGGCCGGGCGAAGGCGGGCACGATCTCCGGGATCGGGGCCACCAGGGCGCCCGCCCGGCGGCAGAGCGACTCGCGGTAGCGTCGCATCGGGCGCACGAGGAGGGCGGCGTCGAGGGCGGCTTTGACCGACCCCGGATGGTCGATCACCGGCGAGTTCACTTCCAGCAGCGACGGGATCCCGCGGCCCGCCGCCACCGCCACCCCTTCTCCGCCGAAGTTGTAGTAGCGCTCCATCACCACCGCCGGCCTGACCTCCCGCGCGATCGCCTCCACCGCCCGGCGCGCGCGGAAGCGGAAGAACCGATGGCGCGGCCGCCAGGAGACGCGGTGCCAGACCACGCCCCCGTCGTCCTCGCGCGCGGGGCCGCCGTCGGCCGCCACCACCGCATGCACCTGGTGTCCGCGCGCGGCCAGCCCCCGTGCCACCTCCAGGACGTGCACGCTGCCGCCGGTTGCGCCGGGCACCCGCTGGTCGGTGGCCACGTAGAGGATCCTCACGCCCGCTCGCGCGGCACGAGCAGGCCGAAGAACGGGCCCGTGCGCACGCCGCCGAAGAGGACGACGTCCAGCTTGAGGAGCCAGGTGAGGGCGCGGGCGACGGTCATCAAGGCGGCCGACGGCGGGCGGGCGCCGATCGGAGCCGGTGCCTCCGCGTGGCCGGTCCCCTCGCGCTCGTCCGCCGTCGATCGCGGCTCCGTCCCGCGCCCCCGCCACTGCTCGAACAGGCGCAGGCCGAGGTCCTCGACCACGGCCTTGAAGACCACGTTGTAGTAGCGCCTCTCGGCGACGGCGAGGCCGGCCCCCGCGCACAGCTCCTCGAAGTGCTCGTGGCTGCGGATGGCGTTGCGATGGTCGCTCTTGCGCAGGGCCTCGCGCTCGTGGTCGATGAGGCCGGCCCGCCCCAGGCGGCGGGCCAGGCGGTTCACTGCGCGCTGGAAGGAGGCCAGGCGCGAGGACTCCATCGCGTGCGTGTAGACGAACAGCCGCCCGCGCGGGCCGAGGGTGCGCCGCGCCTCGAGCAGGACCTCGCGCACACCGGCCTCGTCCAGGTGCTCCAGGACGTCCAGCGAATAGGCCCGCGGGAAGGTGCCCTTGCGGAAAGGCAGACGGCGCAGGTCGCCCAGGACGAGGTCCACCTCGCGGGCGGCCCTGGGCAGGAAGAACGGCGCCACGTCGAGGCCGGCGGCGCGCCCGCTGCCGGTGGCGGCGTAGAGCGCCATCTTGCCCGCGCCGCAGCCGAGGTCGAGGACGGTCTCGCCGGGGGCGGCCCCCAGCATCCGCCGCATCATGTCCGCCTTCACGCGCGCGGAGAGGACGGGCTCGGCCTCGGTGACGTGCAGCCGCTCGTGGAACTCGTGGTCGGCGTACTGGGTGACCTCGCCTACCGAGTCCCGCGGGACGAGGTCCACCCAGCCCGTCGCCTCGATCGGATAGCGCGCCCCGCAGCACGGGCAGACCAGGACGGCGCCGTCGCGGGCGAGGCGGACCTTGTCCGGCCCGCCGCAGGCGCAGGCGGCACGGGAGGCGTAGTCGGTGCAGGTCCCGGCATGCCCGCCCGCGCGGGCGCAGGTGGCGCAGCCGACCGGCTCCAGGCAGACCGGGCAGGCCACCGCGCCCAGGAGCGCCTCCGAGATCACCGGCCCTCCTTCACCAGCCGCTCGCGGTCGGTGAAGAAGAGCCAGGCCGACCGGCCGAGGCGGCGCGGCACCTCCCTCACCTGGCTCACCGCCACGCGCGGCCACTCGAGGCCCTGCCGGTCCATCAGCTTCAGGCCGAACTGGACCATCAGCGACACGTTCCACCAGGCGAAGAGGACGAGCCCGGCCGCCACCGCCCGCCGGCCCCACCGCGGCCGCGCGGCGGCGAGGAGCGCGGCCAGCCCCCAGGCGAACACCGGAGTGGCCCCCACGAACCGGCGCGACCCGAACGCCCCCGCCTGCGTCCAGCTCTCGACCGCCCCGTTGATCCAGACCTGCAGCACGAGGGCGGCGGCGAGGGCCAGGGGCAGCGGGTCCGTGCGGCGGGCGCGCACCAGGGCGAGGCCGAGACCGGCGGTGGCGACGAGGAGCAGCGGCGCCCACGCGAAGAGGCCGTGCGCGGGATCGAAGAGGACGGCCAGGGCGTGCGGGCTCGCGTAGCTCATCTTGCGCGCCACCAGCCGGGAGGGTCCGTAGGCGCCGTTGATGGCGTGGTAGGCCAGGAGCTGGGGCGTGAAGGCGGCGGCGGCGGCCAGGCCCATGGCGGCGAGGGGAGCCACTGCGCCCAGCGGACGTCGCGCGCGGGCGGCCTCGAGCAGGATCACCAGGGCCGGCGCCACGAGGAACAGGCCGTCCTGCTCGCGCACGAGCGCGGCCAGGCCGCCGATCAGGCCGAGGACGGCCCCCCGCGCCGGGGTGAAGCCAAAGGCGCGGAAGCGGACGGTGAGCCAGACGAGCAGCGCGATCACGAAGAGGGAGACGGCGTGCGAGAACCCGACGCCGAGGGTGACGTAGTACAGGAGCGGGGTCGCCCAGAGCACGGCCGCCGCCGCCCACGCCGCCGCCGGCTCGCTCGCGGCCGCGCCGCGGACGAGGGCGCGGTGCACGAGGAGCAGCCCGGCCATGCCGTAGGCCCAGGACGCGTAGGACACCGCGATCACGTAGGGTCGCGAGAACCCGTCCGCCTCCACGGCCAGGCCGAGGCTGCGCGCGGCCAGGACGCCGGCGTGGACGAGGAGATAGGCCGGTGCCCACAGCAGCGCCGTGCCCAGCGGCGCGAAGTTGATGTGGCGGCCGGTGGCAGGCTCCCGGAGGTCGAGGAAGGTGGCCTTGAAGCCGGCCAGGGCCTGGGGGTCGGCGGCGTAGAAGCGCTCGTACTCGTTGCCGAACTCGAGGTCGTGGTCGAACACGGCCGAGCGCAGGTACGAGAAGTACTCGATCTCGTCCGCGCCCCGGATGCGCGGGGTGACGAGGGGGAGCGTGAGCAGGAGCGCGGCCACGAGCGTCCGGGGAACCGCGCTCACCGGAGCTCCTCCAGCACCTCGACCAGCGCGCGGGCCCGGGCCGGCCACCCGTAGGCGGGGGCGGCGGCGTGGGCGTTGCGGGCCAGGGAGACGGCGAGGGCGCGGTCGTCGATCAACCGCCGCAAGCCCTCGGCGAGGGCGTCCGGATCGCCGGGCGGGACGAGCCAGGCAGTCTGCCCGTGCCTCAGCACCTCCCGCGTGGACGGGAGGTCGGAGGCGATGATGGCGCGTCCGGCGGCCATGGCCTCGAAGGCCTTGAGCGGCGACGTGTGACGCTCGGTCATGGCCGTGCGCAGGAAGGGCACGGCCACGATCGTTGCGCAGGAGAGGGCCTCCGCCACGCGGGCCGGCGCCACCAGGCCCGGCATCTCCACGCGCCCGGCCAGCCCCAGCCGATCGACGAGCGCGCGCACGCGCGCGGTGTCGCCTTCGCCCTCGATCCCGCCCAGGATCACCAGCCGCCCGCGGGGGACGCGCGCGAACGCCTCCACCAGCACGTCCACGCCCTTCCAGGGATAGAGCTGGCCCGCGTAGAGCACCTGCGGCTCGCCGTCGGGCAGCCCGGCGAAGGCCTCCCCGGGCGGATCGCAGCCGTTGGGCACCACGCGCACGCGCGTCCGCTCGCCGTAGGCCTCGGCGAAGCTGTCGCGGATCCCCGCCGTCGTCGTCACCACCGCCGCCGCCGCGCGCCAGACGCGCCCCTCGCGCCCGCGCAGCCGCTCGCGCTTGCGCGGGTCGCTCTTCTCCGCGGTGCCGTAGAGGCGCCCGCGCTCGGCGTACATCAGGGCCTCCACCGCGTGGGCTTCGTACACGACGCGCGGCCGCCCGGGCAGGCGCAGCAGGACGTCCGCGAGCTGCAGGTCCCGCGTGAGCACGCTGGCCCCGCGCCGCAGGGCGGGCAGGGCGAGGAGGGTCGCGCGGGCGAGGAACGAGGCCCGCGGCACCGCGAAGGCGCCCCGGCGGTGCAGCACGCGCACGCGGCGCACGCGCAGGCCGGGAGGGGGCACCACCCCGTAGAGGGCGAGGATCTCCGCCGTCGGTCGGGGGTCGCTCTGGCGAACGAGCAGGGTGGTGCGCGTCCCCGCCGCGCCCAGCGCGGCCGCGGTCTTGACGATCTGCACTCCGCTCGCGCGCTCCAGCGGGAAGCGGATGTCCGCCGGCATCAGCACCTCGAGCGTGCCTCCGGCCGCGGGAGCGCTCACGGCTTCTGCAGCACGCATTGGATGTGGCCGATCATGACGTCCTGGGTGAACGGCGTGGCCTCCAGCCGCCGTCGCACCGGCCCGGGCAGGACGCGGCGGAAGAAGCCGGTGACGTGCCGGTCCTCGCGGACCACGCGGAAGCCGGAGCTCTCGATCCAGGCCCGCAGCCGCCGCACGGTGACCGACTGCAGGACGTCGTCCTGCTTCTGCTGGCCCGCCTCGGCCAGGGCGATGAACGTGTTCGCCTCCTTCGGCTCCTGCAGCGTCCAGGGCGCGCGGCGGGCCAGCCAGCGGAAGGTGGCGAAGGCGGCGCGCCGGCCGAAGAGGAGGTGCAGGGGGACGGGAACGAGGAGCCGGGGCAGGTGGGCGCCGGCCAGCGACAGCGTGGGCGCGGTGGAGAGGTAGAGCACTCCTCCCGCGCGCAGCACGCGGAAGCACTCGCCGAGGTAGTCCTCGGCGGAGGCCACGTGCTCGATGACGGAATGGCTGAACACGAGGTCGAAGGCGCCGGCGCGGAAGGGAAGGCGGGCGGCGTCGCCCTGGACGAAGGCGGCGTTGGCCACCTGCTTCTCGCGGGCCAGGCGCGTCCCCGAGCCGCGGAAGCGCGCCTCGAGGTCGAGGCCGACCGCGAACGCGGACTCCTCGGCCAGCGAGAGCGCGGTCCCTCCTCCTCCGCATCCGGCGTCGAGCACGCGGCCGTGGGGGCTGACGCCCGCCCGCTCGAGGGCCTGCAGCACCTTGGCACTGCGGAGGTACTCGAACGTCGCGTAGTCGTACTCGCTCCGGAAGCGGGCGGCGGCGGCCTGGCCCAGCGCGGCCTCGTCGATCGTCCTCACGGCGCGGACGCCTGTGCGTAGAGGCCGAGGTAGGTCTCGGTGACGCCGTCGACGCGGAAGCGCTCCGCGATCCGGCGCGCGGTCTCCTCGCCGGCCCGGCGCGGGGGAGACAGACGCTCGAGGACCGCGCGGGCCAGCGCGTCGGGGTCGCTCTTCGGGACCACGGCCACGTCGGCGCCGAAGATCCCGGCCAGCTCCCGCCCGCCCGGGTTGTCGGTGGAGACGACGGGCGTGCCGCAGGCCAGCGCCTCCAGCGCGACCGTGGGCGTGGCCTCGAGCACGGAGGAGAGGACGAACAGGTCGGCCGCGGCCTGGAGAAGGGCGACCTCCTCGTTGGGCACGAGGCCGAGGAAGCGAACCGAGGACCCCAGACCGAGCGTCCGGGCCTGCGCCTTGAGGGCGCCCTCCATCTCTCCGGCCCCGGCCACGAGCAGGACGGCGTCGGCACGCTCACGCCGCACCGACGCGAAGGCGGCGAGCAGCGTGGCCTGGTCGGCCAGGGGATGCAGACGCTTGACGTTGAGGAGGATCACGCCCGCCTCGGGAGCCACGCGCCGCCGGACGGCCGCGCGATCGTCCGGGCGCAGGGGCTGGAAGGCGTCCGCCACCGGCGGATACACCACCGAGGACGCGGGCAGGGGGACGGCCAGGGCCTGTGCCCGCTCGAGCAGCGCGCGGCTGTAGAACGTCACGTGGGCGGCCTCGCGGTTGAAGCGCTCGAAGCGGCGGTCGTGCCCCTCGTAGTGCCAGATCTCGGTGCCGTAGTGGGTCAGCACGTACGGCCGCCGCGCCCGGCGGGCCAGCCGCGCCGCCACCTGGTTCATCCAGGTGCTGGAGTGGACGTGCACCACGCTCGCCCACCCGAGCACCGGCCGCGCCTTCCACCACGTGCGCGCCGCCTCCGCCGCCTGGGGCAGGCGGGTGGCCCTCCAGCGCCGCGAGCCCCGCCGCACGAAGCGCACCCCCGCGCGGTCGCCCTCGTCTCCGAAGGTCAGGAACTCGACGGCGTGCCCGCGGCGGCCGAGGGCCTGGCCGAGGAGGTGGGGCAGGAGGGCGTTGGCGGCCTGGTGGGGCGGCAGGTGCGGGGTCACCATGAGGACGTTCATCCCGCCCACTCGCGGGCGAACTCCGCGTAGGTGCGGCCGCGGGCGCCGAGCCGCCCCGTGAGGTGGGCGAGGAGCCGGCGCAGGTCGCCGAGGAAGCGCGCCACGCTGGGCTCGTCCGGGGTGTAGGGGCTGCCGCCGGGAAGCACCTCGCTCGAATGGAAGATGATGTTGAAGCAGGGTGCGCCCGCCCGCGCCAGCCGGTCCGCGAACGCGAGCATGTCCGGGAGCGGCGTGTACGACGGACGCAGCCACACCGGACGCAGGCCGAGGCGCTTGAGGGCGCCGCGCCACGGGATCGGCCGCAGGCGGGCGTAGGCCTGCTCGACGAGCTTGGGCAGGGCGGGCGTGGTGGCGGCGGTGATCGGCACCTCGAGGATCTTCGAGCTCCCCGGCCGGCGCACGTCCGCGTAGTCCGGGTGGTAGGGCGCGATGGGGGCCCCGTCGAAGCGCATCCCGCCCTTGCGCCGCTCGTTGAACAGGGGATCGACGCTCGTGTCCACCGTGTAGCCCAGCCGCTCCAGGATGGGCAGCGTCCGCCCGTCGAACCCGTTGCGTCCGGCCCGATAGGTGGTCGGGCGCACCCCCAGCTCGCGCTCGATGGCCGCGGTCAGCTCCGTGAGCTGGCGCTCGAGCAGCTCGGGCGGGAGGTTGTGCGGGTACGTGTGGCCGGCCAGATCCTCCGGACGGAAGGGCGGCGAGGACCAGGGATGCAGGTGGGTGCCGATCTCGCAGCGGCCGGAGCGGGCGAGAGCGCGCAGCACGGCCGCGCTCTCCTCGCGCGTGGCCATCTCCCAGGTGGCCACGTAGGTCGGGCGCACGCCGAACTCCTCGAAGAGGGCCTGCAGCGCGGGCAGGCGGGCCGCGTTGCGGACGCCCATCTCCTGGCGCCCGCGCGCCGACCACTGGTCGTCGGCCTCGGTGTCGATCCCGACCAGGACGGCCGGCGTCCGCGTGTCCACGCCTCCGCCCCCGCTCATCGGTCCATGTCGCTGTCGCCGAACACCACGTGCCAGCGGCCGGTCTGGGCGAGGACCTCCGCGGATTCCACCCGCGCCCGCACGCAGAGCTGCATGGGCGAGCGCCCGCGCGCGAAGCCGCGCCGCCGGAGGTCGGAGGCCAGGGCGTCATTCATGCTGAAGGCCTGCGCGCGCGCCACCCCCGCGTGCCGGAACCTCTCGAGCAGCGCGCCCAGCAGCGCGTCCTTGGCCGCGTGGTCGCCCGCGTCCGCGAAGACGTCGATCACCCAGCCCAGCCGCACTCCCCGAAGGTCCTCCTGGCGCGTCACCGCGAAGCCGTCGAGCCTCCCCGCCCGCCGCGCCTCGAGGACGTCGTAGCGGCGGTGCGGGCAGCGCGCGTACTTCCAGTCGAGGTAGAGCCGGTCGCGCCGCACGCACATCGCGTACGACCCGCGCGCGCGCTCCCAGAGCTGGTCGTACTCCCCGGTGAAGCCGCTCCCGGCCGCGATCACCACGTCTCCGGCCGCCCGCCCGCGCTCGGGATGGCGGAGGGCGATCGCGGCCCGGAGCACGGGCGCCGCCGCCGCGGCCACGACCGCCCCCAGCCGCCGGCGCGCCACCGCGCGCGCGTCGAGCACCTTCTGGAAGAAGGGGACCGGCCCCACGTCATGGTAGCGGAGCTTCTTGAACAGCCCATGGGACGAAGGCGTGAGACCGAGGCCCAGGGCGACCTCCACATGGTCGGACCAGGCGGTGAAGAGCTGCGCCCCCAGCCCGCGTCCGCGGGCGGCGGCGGCCACGAAGACGTCCATGCCCCAGGACGAGCGGACCTCGCCCGCGCCCCACCACAGGCGGACGGGCATGGACGCGTACTGCCCGAGCAGCCGCCCCTCCTCCCGGGCCACCCAGATCTCCGGGCTCCCGTTCGGGGCGCAAGGGTTCTCGAGGTACTGCCACTCCCACCGCCGCCGGCTGGCTTCGGTGAGGGCCTCGCCGAAGACCTCCCCGTACATGCGGAAGAGCTCGTCGGCGTCGCCCCGGCCGCGCTGCTCGATGGATAGGACGGCCCAACCTCCCCTGGCGAAACGCCAAGGCTACCATGGGAATCTCCGGGCTTGGATGCTAAGGTCAGACCCCGCGTGAGCCTTTCCAAGAGCCGTCTCTCCCTCCTCCTCGCGGTGGCGTGGGGGTCCGGGACCCTCGCCTTCGTCGCCATCCTGCAGGCTCCCCGCCCGCTCTTCGTGAACGTGGGGGCGGGCGACGCCCCGTTCGCGCGCGGCTTCCGCGACGCTTGGGAGCGCGACGGCCTGACCGGCAGCGGCGAGACGATGTTCCGCTGGGCGGAGGACGGCTCGCGCCTGGAGCTGCCCGTCTCGGTCGGCGCCGGCCACTTGACCGCGCGCGTCCGTCTGGCCCGCTTCGCCCCTCGGCCGGCCGAGATCGTGGTGGAGTCCGCGGGCCGGGAGGTCGACCGATGGGTGCAGCCTCCGCGGGGCTGGCGCGTCCGCGAGATCGACCTCGGCGAGGCGCAGGGGCCGCTCGCGCTGACCTTCCGGGCCCACGCCGAGGACGGGGATCCGATGGCGGTGGCGGTCGACTGGGTGGAGGTCGCCGGAGCCGGCCGGCTGCGGCCGACCGGCGCCCTGGCCGGCGGGCTCGCCCTCTTCTTCCTGGGGCCGCCGCTCGTCGTGTTCCTGATCGTCCGCTCGGGAGCGGTCGCGGCCGGCGTGGGCGCATTCGCGGCGGCGGGGGCGGCGGTGGCGGCGGCGTGCGATCGGCTGGGCGGGGCCTGGGCCTGCGCGGACGCGGCCCTGCCCCTCGTCCTGGTCGTGCTCGCGCTCGCCCTCCTCGGCCGCCTGATGAGCCGGGCCTGGCCCGACGCGGCCGCGGGACGGGCTCCCGCGGTGACGGTGCCGCTGCTCCTCGCGGTGGCCGCGCTGGTCGCGTTCTTCCACCCGGCCTACTACTACCCGGACGTCGACAGCCACGCCCGGTTCCTCCAGGCCCTGCGCGCGAACCCCTCGCTGCTCGTGGACCCCACCCAGCCCTGGGAGCGGCGCGGCGACGTCACGCGCGAGATCGGCGGGCAGAAGGTGCCGATCCCGTATGCGATGGTGTTCCACGCCACCGCCTGGCCGCTCGCGACCGTGCTCGGCGACGTGGCCGCCCTCAAGACGGTGGCCGTTCTCTCCGCCGCCGCGCTCGTGCTGCTGGTCCACCCGCTGGCGCGCGCGGGAGGGCTGGCGCCGCCCTGGGCGTCGGTGGCCCAGGTGATCGCGGCCCTGCTCCCGGTCCTCACGTCCCGTCTCTCGCTCGCCCTCTACCCGACGCTCTTCGGCGAGACCTGGGTGGTGCTCCTCCTGGCCCATCTGGCCCGCCGGCTCTCGCACCTCGACGGCGCGCGCGACGGGGCGGCGGCCACCACCTTCGTCCTCCTCGCCGAAGCCGCCTACACCGGTTCGCTGCCCATGGTGTCGGCGGTAGTGCTCGTCCTCACCGTGGTGGAGCTCTCGGTGGGGGAGTGGCGGCGCGCCCTGCGCCTGTCCGGCGGCTGGGCGATCGCGACCGCCATCCTGCTCGCCACCATGTACATCGGCTTCCTGCCGACGCTGTGGAAGGGAATCCTGCCCCACGTCCTCCAAGGAGGTGTGCCCGCCTCCGTGCCGGGGGCCGACGGCGCGCTCGTGTCCGCGGTGCGGCGGCTGGGAATCTTCTACGACGGCGTGTTCCCGGCCCTGGCCCTGGCCGGCCTCGTCGCCTTCCGGGAGATGCCGGCGCCCGCGCGCCGCGTCCTGGCCAGCGCGCTCGCCGCCGGCGCCGGCGTCGTCGTCCTCCGCTACGTCCTGGCCACGGCCCTGCGCGACGCCAAGGACGTGGAGCTGCTGCTGGCGCCGATGGCGGTGCTCGGCGCGGCCGGGCTCGCCTGGCTGTGGAGCCGCGGCCGGGCCGGGCAAGCCGCGGCCGTGCTCGGGCTGGCGGGCGGCCTCGTCTGGGCCGCCGTCCGCGACGTCGCGCTGTACGCCGAGCGGTTCCTGGCCGCCGGGAGGTAGGACCTACTCGCCCTTCGCCACGCCGATGACGCCGCAGGCCACGCGCCCGCCCGCGTTGCCGGTGGGCTGCGTCTTCAGGTCGTCCGCGTTCGCATGGACGATCACCGCGTGGCCGATGACGCCGTCCGCGCCGTCGAGCTTCATCGTCGGGTCGGTCCAGTCCAGGGTGGCCGTGCCGTCGGCCGCGGCCTGGATGTTGCCGAGGTCCCCCGCGTGGCGCTTGGCGTCCGCGGGCGCGCCGTGCGGATTGCCGGCCGGGTTGAAGTGGCCTCCGGCCGCCGTGCCGTCCGGGGCCGTGCAGTCGCCGAACTCGTGGACGTGGAAGCCGTGGCCGCCGGGCGGGAGCCCCTTGAGGCTCGCCTTCACGGCCACGCCGCCCGAGACGGCGGCGAAGGTCACCGTGCCTTCGACGGTGTTGCCCTTGGTCGGGGCCAGCACCGCCACCGCGCGCGTGACCTTCTTGGGCGCCGCCGGGGCCGCCGCCGGCGGGGCCTGCGCGAGGGCCAGGCCGCCGAGGCCGAGCACGACCGTTGCCGTCAGCGTCGCGGGTGCGAGGTTCATGATCGCTCTCCTGTGATGAGGGTGTCTTCCACTATACCGCCGCGCGGCGGGCGCAACACGCCGGCCGCGAAGAGGGACAGCGCGAACAGGGCGAAGAGCAGGGACTTGAGGACGAGGGAGGGGACGAGCGCGGTCGGCACGAGGGTGGAGGCCAGGTACACCGCGAAGGCGGCCAGGACGAGCGGGACGAGGCGGCCCTTCTCGATCGGGATCGGGTACAGCCGGTGCGAGAGCCAGGCCCCCAGCGCCGCCATCACGAGGTAGCCGGCCACCGTGGCCCAGGCCGCCCCCATCATCCCCGTGCGCGGGATGAGCACGAGGTCGAGGCCGATGTTGGTGGTGGCGGCCGCGGCCGTGATCATCGGGTAGTAGCGCGCCCGCTTCTCGATGCCGATGCCGATCGAGGTGAGCAGGAAGAAGCCGTGCAGGAGGTAGGCCAGGGCCACCACCGGGATGACGGCCGCGCCCGTCCAGAACGACGGGTTCTTGAAGGTCAGGGCCATGAGGAGCTCGCGGCCGAAGAGGGCGACGGCGAGGGCGAGCGACACGAAGGCGGCGGCGGCGTAGGTGATGACGCGGGCGAGCAGGCGCGGCGCGTCCGGCATCCGCATGCGGGCGAGCACGAACGGCTGCCAGGCCGTCTCGAAGGGGGACAGACCGAACTTGACCCCCGCCCCCAGCGCATAGGCCTTGTCGTAGATGCCCACCACGGACAGGGGCTGGAAGCGCACCAGGATGAGGCGGTCGGCCAGGTTGAGGGCCTGCACCATGAGCCCGTGAGGCGCCTTGGGCAGCCCGAAGGCCAGGACCTCCCTCAGGTGCCTCCACGACCAGGCGGGCCGGGCGGAGCGCAGGAGGACGGGCAGCAGGCCGAGCGACATCGCGGCCGTGGCCAGGAAGTCGCTCCAGAGCACGCCGGTCACCCCGAAGCCGGTCACCACCAGGGCCACCTTGAGGGCGGTGTTGCCGAGGTTGCGTGCCACGTTGACGGCGGCGAAGGCGCGCGCGCGCTTCTGGATGCGGAGGAGGCTCAGGGGGATGAAGGCGAAGGTCCCCGCGTAGACGTCGGCGGCGGCGAGCAGGAGCGGCGTACGGGCCTGCGCGCCCAGACCGAGCAGGTCCAGGAGGACGGGCGCGAAGAGCACGATGAGGAGGAACAGCGTCGTGCCGGCGGCGGCCGCGAACAGGGCGACCGTGCCGGCCAGGCGCGCGCGGTCCGCTTCCGATTCCAGGTCGTAGTAGATCCGGAAGAACCCGGCGTCCAGCCCGAGGCGGAACAGGATCTTGGCCACGGTGCTGAAGGCGAAGAGGATGGCGATGACGCCGAAGTCGGCAGTGGAGAGGATCCAGGTGTAGAGCGGCGTGAGGGCGAGGTTGATGACCTGCGCGGCGACGTCCTGGGTCCCGTAGATGGCCGAGTGCCCGAAGAGCTCCTTGAGGTGGGCGGCGATCGAGAGAGGGGGAGCGGGGCCGGGAGCGCTCGCGCCGGTCAGACGCGAGCCTTGTCCGACGTGAAGTAGGCCACCACGCGGTCCAGGATCTCGTCGAGGTGGACCTTCGGCTCGTACCCGATCAGGCCGCGCAGCTTCGTGAGGTCGGGCACGCGGCGCGGCATGTCCTCGAAGCCCGACTCGTAGGCCTCGTCGTAGGGGATGGTGACCACCGGGCTCGCCGACTTCGTGCGCTCCTTCACCCTCTCGGCCAGGGCCCGGATCGTGACCTCCTCGTGGTCGTTGCCGATGTTGAACACGTGTCCGACCGCGTCCTCGTGGACGGCCAGCCGCATGAGCGCCCCCACCACGTCGGTGACGTAGGTGAAGCAGCGGCTCTGCTGCCCGTCGCCGTAGACGGTGATGGGATGGCCCAGGAGCGCCTGCTTGACGAAGTTCGGGACGACCATCCCGTAGCGCCCGGTCTGCCGCGGGCCCACGGTGTTGAACAGGCGCGCGATCACCACCGGCAGGTGCTTCTCCTTGTGGTAGGCCAGGGCCAGGAACTCGTCGATGGCCTTGCTGCAGGCGTAGCTCCAGCGCCCCTTGCTCGTCGGCCCCAGCACGAGGTCGGCGTCCTCATGGAAGGGCACGTCCACGCTCTTGCCGTAGACCTCGGAGGTGGAGGCCACCAGCACCTTCTTCTTCTTCTTGTTGGCGAGCTTGAGCACCATCTCCGTGCCGTGCACGTTGGTCTCGATGGTGTTGACGGGGCTCTCCACGATCAGACGCACGCCCACCGCCGCCGCCAGGTGGAACACCACGTCCACGCGGTCGATCAGCTCCGCGGTGACGGGCTCGTTGGTGACGCTGTCGATCGCGTAGTGGAAGCGGCGATCGGCCTTGAGGTGCTCGATGTTCTCGATGGCCCCCGTGGAGAGGTTGTCCAGGACGTAGACGGTGTCCCCGTGGGCGATGAGCGCCTCCGCGAGGTGGCTGCCCAGGAAGCCCGCTCCGCCCGTGATGAGGGCCTTCACCGGCGCGCCACCTGCCCCGCGGAGGCCCCCGTGCGCGCTCGCTGCTCCAGGACGACCTCCGCCGCCCGCGCCGCCCCGAAGCCGTCGACCAGCGCCCGCCCGCGCGCGCTCATCGCGCGCCGGCGCCCGGGATCGGCCAGGAGGCGGCGCACGGCCTCCGCCAGCGCGGCCTCCTCCACCTCGGTGCCGAGGCCGAGGTACTCAACGGTGCCCTGCGCCGCGAAGTCGCGCATGCGCCGGTCCTCGCGCGCGTTCTGGCCCAGGATGACGCCGGGCGTGCCCAGGGCGGCGATCTCGTAGACGGACATCCCGCCCGAGCCGACCATCACGTCCGCCTCCAGCATCAGCTCCGCGATGTGGCCGCCCGCCTCGTTGATGAGGGGGATGCGGCGGGGGAGGGCGGCGGCCAGGGCCTCGAACTCGCGGCGGAACGAGAAGGCGGGGCCGGCCACCGCCACCACCTCGACCGTGGAGTCCAGGGCGGCCAGGGCGCGCGCCGCCTTGAGGGTCAGGCCCTGGGGATCGCTGCCGCCGAAGCTGAGCAGGACCAGGCGGGGGTCTTCGCGGACCTCCTTGGCCGCCTGGCCGCGGAAGTGGTCGCGCAGGATCGCATAGCGCGGCCCGCCGTAGAACCCCTCGGGCGTCTCCCCTTCGTCGTTCATCACCGAGACGATCACCTGCGCGTAGTGCTCGGTGGTCTCGAGGTCGTCGATGGTGTCGACGAGGTTGACGGTGGCGGCCCCGAGATGGCTCAGCGAGGTCAGGTAGGAGCTCTCCAGCGCGGGCAGGTCGTTGATGAGGATGGCGGGCGCGAAGTCGCGGATGTGCTCGAGGTAGGTCTCCTCCTTGCGGTCCCCCACCACCCGCACCGCGTAGCCGGCCCGGGAGACCGTGACCAGCCCTTCCGTGTGGTCGGCGCTCATCAGGAACGCGATGTCGGCCCGGCTCAGCCCGCGCAGGGCGTCCGCGATGGCCAGGGAGCGGAACACGTGGCCCATCCCCACCGAGGCGCTGCCGTCCACGCGGAAGAGCACGCGCGGCTGGCGCAGCAGGCGCTCGGCCATCCAGAAATCCTCGAGGTCGTAGACCGTGAACCCCGCGCGCTTGTCGAGCACGAGCCAGCCCACCTTCTCGCCGAACCGGGTGGGCGCGTCGATGACGGCCCGGCGCAGGGCCACCACCGCCCCGTTCTCCTTGTAGATGGGGAGCTGGTCTTCGCGCCGCCCTTCCCGCGCGAAGAGGGGCACGAGGCGGCCGTCCTGTTCGCGCCAGTTCAGGGTGCGGTCCTCGGTCACGGACACCACGGTGTCGAAGCCGCCCTCGAGCAGCCGGTCGAGGGCCTGGTCGATCGCGCCCGCCTCCCGGAAGGGCGTGGTGGCCTGCAGCACGAGCACGACGTCGATGCGCTCGCCCGCGGCTTCGAGGGCGCGGACGGCGTGGGCGACGACGGGCTTGAGGGAGGGCAGGTCCGCGGCCAGCTCCCGGGGACGCAGGAAGGGCGTCTCCGCCCCCGCCGCGCGCGCGACGTCGGCCACCCGCGGGTCGTCGGTGGTGACGACCACGCGGTCGACGTACGCGCTCGCGCGCGCCGCCTCCAGCGTGTGGGAGAGGAGGGGGCGGTCGCCCAGGCGCTTGATGTTGAGGTACGGGACGGGGTCGGTCCCGCCGCGGGCGGGGACGATCGCCACCACCCGGAGCCCGTCCTTCAACCCGCCCTCGTCACCGGGTGCATATCCGCGCGAGCCTAACGGCCCTGCCACCCGGCCGTCAACCCGTCCGCGAGTGGCCTGGCGCACGCGAGAAGGTGACGGCGGCTTGACCTCGGCACCCGGGGTCGTTAGCTTAACGCCGGTCGCCGCCCCCCCGGCGTCGGGTTCCCCGAGCGAGAGAGACCGATCAATGAACCTGGCGGATTGGCTTCAGAAGGACCACAGCCCGGCCGAGCGGATGCGGATGGCGGCCAGCGTCTGCCGCGCGGTGGGGGACAATGGCGGCCGCCCGCTCGCCCTCGACCCCTCGCGCATCCCGGTCAGCGGCGGCGAGTCCCAGCCCGAGGACGGCAAGGGCGCGCCCAGCGGCCGCTACCGCGCGCCGGAGACGGCGGAAGGCCAGACGGCGTCGGCCCAGGCCCAGGTCTACACGGTGGGCGTGCTCTGCTTCGAGATCCTCAGCGGTCGCTCGTTCGAGGCCCGCGGCGGTCCGTTGCTGCGCGACGTGCGCTCGGACCTGCCCCGCGACCTCTGCGACGCCGTGCAGGCCTGCCTCGAGATGGACGCGGAGTGGCGGCCCAAGGACGTCACGTACCTCCAGGGCCTGTTGGAGGCGCAGGCCTCGACCGGCTCCTCGTCGAAGCCGGCCGCCTCCCGGGCCGCCGACCGGGCCACGCCCGCCCCGCGCACGGGGCGCCGAACGGAGCCGGCCCCGCGCCCGTGGCCGCTCCTCGTCTTCGCGCTGGTGGCGCTCGCCGGCAGCATAGGGTTCGCGGTCTTCCGCCTTCGGCAGCCCATCGAGGGGCCGTCGCTCCCGCCGGCTCCCCCGTCCGTGGCTCCGGTGACGTCGCCGCCGGCGGAGGCTCCCGTGGCCAGCGCCAAGCCGGCCTTGCCGTCTCCGCCCGCCGAAACGCGGCGGACGACCGGCACCGTCACGCCGGCCCCGGCCCCGCCGACGCCGGCGCCCCCCACGACGGCCTCGCCGACTCCGCCCGTCGCCAAGGCCTCCGTGCGCCCGACGCCGCCGGTCGCGACCGTACCGTCGCCCGTCGTGGTGGCGACGGCGCCGTCACCGGTCGTGGTGGCCACCCCGCCGCCGGCGCCCCCGAGCACGGAGGCGCCCGCGCAACCGGCCGTCCCCGCCGCCGTCACCCAGGTCTCGCCTCCCCTCCTGCGCCGCGGCATCACCACGCTCGTGGACGTGCACGGCGTCGGGATGCGCAGCGAGCACCAGGCGCGCTTCGCCCGCGCGAAAGGGGAGGCCGCTCACGGCATCGAAGTGGTGCGCCAGCGCTTCGTGAACGCCACCTTGCTGCAGGTCCTGCTCAAGATCGACGCCACCGCCCCGCCCGGCGCCTACACGCTGTTCCTGGTCGACGCGCAGGGGAACGCCACGAACGCGCGC
This sequence comes from Vicinamibacteria bacterium, assembly GCA_041481445.1. GTDB lineage: Bacteria > Acidobacteriota > Vicinamibacteria > Fen-336 > Fen-336 > AA29. The sequence goes on along the minus strand of JBGPBV010000005.1, from coordinate 37,126 downwards.
CCGTTCGAGCTGGCCAAGTAGCCGTCGCGACCGCCGGCTACACCATCTCCCAGGTCAGCGTGGTGTCCTCGGGGATGTCCTGGCGCGCCACGCGCCCGACCACGACGTCGAGCTGGCGCGGGTCGATCCCGGTGCCCGGCCGCTTGTAGGTCAGCATCTCGCGCGTGATGAGGGTCCCGCGGGGAATGGCCACCTTCGAGGTCACGCTGCGGCGGGCCAGGCGATACGCGTCCACCTCGAGCGGCTCGAGCCCCTTCACCGCCCGGCCCATCGCCTTCTCGACGGTGCGGATGCCCGCCACCATCGCCTTCATCTCCGGCGGGTCCACCGAGAGGTGGTGGTCGGAGGAGCCCCCCAGCGTCTTGTCGATCGTGTAGTGCTTCTCGACGAGGCAGGCCCCGAGGGCGACGGCGGCCTGGGCCACGCTGATCCCGAGCGAGTGGTCGGAGAGGCCGACCGGCACCTCCGGGAAGGCGCGCATGAGGTGCTCCATCATGCGCAGGTTGATCCCTTCCGGCGGGCAGGGGTACTTGAGCGTGCAGTGCATGATGGCCACCTGCTCGTTGCCGGCCTTGCGGCAGACCTCGAGGGCCTGCTCGACGTCGGTCAAGGTGGCGGTGCCGGTGGAGAGCAGCATGGGCTTGCCCACGCGGGCGGCGCGGTCGATGAGGCCGTGGCAGGTGAGGTCGGCGGAGGCGATCTTGAACGCGGGCACGTCCAGCGAGGCCAGGAAGTCCACCGCCTCGTCGTCGAAGGGGGTGGAGAACGCGGTCAGCCCCACCTGGCGGGCGTGGCCGAGCAGGGACTTGAAGTCGCGAAGGGAGAGCTTGTCGAGCTTGTCGTAGGAGTCCCACTGCGTGCCCTTGGGGTCGGCGGGCTCGAACCAGTAGCGGGGGGCGACCCGGGTGGTGATCTTGGAGGCGGTGTAGCTCTGGAACTTGATGGCGTCCGCCCCCGCCGCCCCCGCCGTCTCCACCAGCTTGTAGCCGAGCTGGACGTCGCAGTTGTGGTTGACGCCCGCCTCCGCGATCACGTAGCAGGGCGCGCCCTTGCCCACGGTCTTTCCGTCGATGAGGAAGGAGGATTTCACCGCGGTCTCCGATTGTCTGGACCTAGACGATCTTGCCGAGGCCCGCGTCGAGGGCCACCGAGCGCAGGTTCGCCGCCTTGTGCCGCAGGTGGCCGTTGATGCGGGCCAGCTCCGGCTCCCGGTCGAGGAGCGCGATGGCGTCGCGCGTGCCCACCCGCCGCCCCGGAGCGGCCAACCGGGCGAAGACCTCCTGCAGGAGGCGCACGTCCTCCGGCTCGTCCACCGTGAGCCGGTACTCCGGACGATGGAGCCCCGGCGGCAGCTCGCCCGTCGCGACCCTGAACTCCCGGGGGTGCTCCTTGATGTACAGCGTCATGAGCTCGGAGCGATGCTTCGCCTCCCCTCGGTCCCAGCTCCGCTGCAGCGCGCTCACGGAGATGACCTCGGAGAGGATGCCCATCAGGAGGGCGTCGCCGGGAACGTACGTGTAGTCCGCCCGCGCGCGAACGTGGAGCGCGATCAGCGACTCCGCGGTCTCCACGTCGGTGAGGGGGTTGTCGCCGGTCACGCGCACGACGTGATCGGCCCCGAAGGCGCGCGCGCAGTCGAGGTGGCGGCGCAGCACGTCCTCCTCGTCGCCGCGGAAGGCCTCGACGCCGGCGGCCCGCGCCACCTCCACCAGGGGGTCGTTCTCGGGATTGACGGAGGTGGCGAGGACCAGGCCGTCCACGCCGCGCACGGAGGCCATGCGCTCGAGCAGCACCGCGAGCAGCGGCCGGCCGGCCAGGGGGGCCAGTGCCTTGCCCGGGCAACGCGACGAGGCCATGCGCGCGGAGACGACCAGGAGCAGGCGCCCGCTCACGCCGGGCCCCCCCGCGCCCTCACTCGAGCATCTCCTCGCGGATCGTCTCGTCGGCCTGGATGGGCCGGGTGGCGCGCCGTCCGATCACGCGATGCGACTCCCGCGGCGGATAGCCGGGCGGCAAGCGCACGTCCGTGCGCTTGAAGGCGAGCATCTCCGCGGTCAGGACCTCGCCGCGTGGGATCAGCTTGCCGGCCACGATCGATCGCGCCATGAGCCGATGGTAGCGCTCCGCTCCGTCGCTCTCCGCCGCCGGCCCGTCCCCCTGGGCGCGCTCGGCCTGCCGCAGCAGCTCCACCATGCGGTAGAAGTCCTCCGGGTTGAGCGAGGACTGGTAGTCGTAGCCCTTCTCGCTGCGGTCGAGCGTGAAGTGCTTCTCCACGAGGTCGGCGCCCCAGGCCACGGCCAGGGCGGGCGCGACCAGCGCGAACGCGCTGCCGCCGTCCGTGTGGTCGAGGAAGCCGATGGGCACGCGGTAGCGGTCCTTCCAGGAGGATAGCTCCCGGAAGCGGATCTCCTCGATGGGCGTGGGGAAGGTCTGGAAGCCGTGGAGCAGGCCGGCGGGGACTCCGCCCGCCAGCGCGAGCGCCTCGCGCACCGCCTCCTCCGGCACCCCCCCGGTGGCGAACAGCACGGGCCGGCCCGCCCCGCCCACCGCGCGGATGAACTCCGGGTTCTCCATGTCCGTCGAGTGGACCTTGTAGGCGTCCGCCCCCGCCTCCTGGGCCAGGCGCAGCGAGGGCAGGTCGAAGGGCTCGACGAGCACGGTGAGGCCGGAGCCTTTCGCCTCGCGCAGCACCTTGCGCCACTCCTTCTCGGTGAGCTCGATCTGGTCGAAGTCCTTCCGGCCGGGATGGCGCCGCACCACCAGCAGGTCGGAGCGGAACAGCTGGAACTTGATGCCGTCCGCGCCCATCTTGAACGCGGCCTCCAGCATCTTGAGGGCGCGGTCGGCGGAGCCGCCGTGGGCGGAGGCCACCTCGGCCAGGACGAAGCAGGGCTGGCCCTCTCCGAGGGTGCGGCTGCCCAGGGCGAACGTGGCCGGCCTCATGGCCCCATCACCCTAACACGCCGCTCCGCCTCCGCCGCGGGTGCGCCGGGCCCGGCTCCGGCCACGCTCCGCACCAGGGCGAGGATGCGGGCGGTGGCCCCGCCGTCCGTCCCGAACGCGATCTCCGCGCGATAGCGCGCGCGCGCCGCGCGCAGGACCTCGCGGGTGCCCGGGTCGAACAGCACGCGGTAGAGGCGATCGGCGGGGTCGTCGCCCACGGGCACGCCGAGGGCGACTCCGGCGTCGACCATGGCCCGGAGGTTGGTCGGGGCGTTCAGGACCAGGACCGGCTTGTCGAGCACCAGCGCCTCCACCGCGGAGAGCGACTCCACGGTCACCAGCGCATCCGCGGCGTGGAGCAGGGGCAGGAGGTCGGTGGAGCCGGGCAAGAGGCGCGTCCGCTGCGCGCCCGTCTCGCGGAGGACGCGCGCGTAGTCCTCCCCGCTCTCCGCGGGATGCGGCTTGACGAGGCAGCGAGCACCCAGGGCGTCGACCGCGCGGACCAGGGCGGGCAGCGCGCTGCCGATGGACTGGTGGGTGCGGCGGATGCCGCGGAACCGGCTGGCCACCACCACCAGGCGATCCCCGGCGCCCACCCCGAGCGACGCGCGCCGGGCGGCGGCGTCCCAGCCCCGCGAGAGCTCCTCGAGCTGGTCGAGCCGGGGGCTGCCCGTGATCACCAGCGCCTCCTCCGGGTAGCGGCCCATCTCGACGAGCAGGCGGCGCGCCTCCTCGCCGAAGACGGCGGTCCGGTCCGGGCGCGGGCAGGCGGCCTCGTCCGCGTCGTGCGCGTACGAGTAGTAGTTGCGGTACAGGATGCCGTGCTGGACGGCCACCGTCGGCACGCCGGCCGCCCGGCAGGCGGCCAGGGCGGCGCGGCCCCAGCCGCTCGACTCCGCGTACAGGCAGGCCACGGCCGGCCGCACCGTCTGGAGCACCGAGGCCATCTCCTCGTACGAGCGGATGGCCCAGGGAAGCTGCAGGAGCACGGTGGCGGCGAGATCGGCCTCGCTGAGGTCGGCGAAGCTGACCCCGCGGTGCGAGAAGGCCTCGCGCACCGCCGGCCGTCCCGCGAGGTCGGCCCAGATGCGCCGGGCCAGGGCCGAGCCCGCGCGGGCCTCGCGGGCCACGCCAGGGCCGAAGTAGCGGTTCACGTGGACGTACCCCTCGCCGTCCTCGCGCAGGCGGAGCCAATCCGAGAGGCGGTCGCCCATCCCGCGGCGGCGGAAGGCCGCGCGCGGTCCCACCGCGACGACGTGAGGACGCAGGGCGCCGTCCTCGCCCGTGGCGGGGATGAGGCGGTCGAAGTAGTGCTCGTACGCGCGCGCCCCGCCCCCCTCGTCGGGGCGCTCCCGCCAGAAGGCGGCGTGGGAGAGGAAGAGCGCGATGGGGGCGCCCGGCCCGGGGGCGGGGGGCGGGCCGGACAGCGCGGCCTTGGCCGCGGTCGCGCGCGCCTTGACGCCGTTCCAGAGGGCGCGGCGGCGCACGGCGGAGACGGTGGGGCGGCGGCCGCGGCGGACGCGGCCGCCCTGGAACAGGACGCCCCGCGCGGTGCACGTCCGCGCGACCAGGAGCGCCTCGTCCTCGGGCAGCCCGTGCGCCTCCAGCTCCTCCGGCCGCTCCGCGTCCAGGAGGCGATGGACGACCTCGATCACGCGCACGAAGCGCGTCGCTTCCGTCGAGTGATGCAGGAACAGCTCCGCGAACCACCAGAGCGACACGCCCTTCCAGGCGTAGAGGTCGCGGAAGCTGCGGCCGTCCAGGAACGGCCGGCGTCCCCAGTCCTTGGTCCAGCGCACGGCCGCCGCGTCCACATCCTCGGCGGCGGCGGCGCCCAGGGCCTGGGCCACCGTGCGGAAGGAGGCGCCCTTCTGGCGCAGCGCCCGCTCGGCGCCGTCGTCCCAGGCCACGACCACCGCCTCCGCGGCCGCGGGGCGGGGCGGGTCTCCCGCGCAGAGGACCAGCGTCTTCATGCCGCCCGCCGCGGGAAGCCCCCGGACAGGAGCAGGCCCGCCGCCGCCGCGTGGACCTCGTCGGTCGTGACCAGGCGCAGGCACTCGGGGCCCTCGCCCGCGAGGCATTCGCGCGGCGGCCGCCGGATGAGGTTGCAGGGCGCGCACCAGAGAAGGGGCTGCACCACGACGTGGCGCGTCCCCGGCGCGCCCGTCCCCCCCGAGAAGTAGCGGCGGGCGTCCGAGGGGCCGAAGACGCTGACGGACGGCGTGCCCACCGCGGCCGCCATGTGCATCGGGCCCGTATCCGAGGAGAGGAACAGGTCGAGCGCGCCCAGGACGGCGAGGGTCTCGCCGAGGGCGAGGCCGCCGGTGAGATGGCGGACGTCGCCCTCGAGGCCGCGCGCGACCTCCGCGGCCAGGGGCGCGTCCTCGGCGGTTCCGGTGAGCACCACCACCGCCCCGAACTCGCGCTGAAGGCGCGAGGCCACCTCGCGCCATCGGCCCGGCGGCCACTGCTTGACCGGCCGTCCGCCGCTCGGGTGGAGGCCGACCAGCGGCCGCCGCCCGTCCAGCCCCTGCCCGCGCAGGAGGTCGCGGGCCCGCGCGCGGTCGGCCTCCGTCAGGAGCTCGACCCTCGGGAGCCCGCCCGCCCGCGCCTGGTCGCCCGCCGCCGCCGCCACCGCGCGGCAGTTCTGCTCCACCCAGGAGACGGTCTCGTCGAGGGGCACCACGCGCGTGAGCAGCCGGGCTCCGCCCGTGTTCGCATAGCCGACGCGCTCGCGGGCGCCCGTGAGGGCCATGAGAAGGGCGGCGCGCACGTCGCCCTGGAGGTCCAGGGCGAGGTCGAGGCGGTCGCGGCGGAGCGCGGCCGCCTTGCGCCAGAGGGCGCGCCGGGTCTCCGCCCCCTCGCTCGGGCGGCCGACCCAGGGCGCGCTCCAGGGGAGGACCTCGTCCACGGGGGCCCGGCGCGCGATCTCCTCGCTCCAGCGGCCGACGGCGAGGCGGATCCGCGCCGCCGGATAGGCGCGCCGCAGCAGGGCCAGCGCGGGCAGGGACATCAGGACGTCGCCGATGCGGTCCAGGCGCAGCACCAGCACCTCGCGCACCGCCTCCGGGGGCAGGGGTGGCGCCTCCAGGAGGGGAGGGCGCGCGAGCAGGCGCAGGGGCAGGTCGGCGGCGGCGAGGAGCGCGCGCTCCGCCGGCGAGGCCACCCGGGTGCCGGTGCCCCTAACCGGCGTCCAGCGCTGCCGCCTCGGCATAGCACTCCTCGAACTGGACGGCCACCGCCTCCCAGCCGTGGCGGGACGCGGTCTCGCGGGCGGCCGCCCCCAGGCGCGCGCGCAGGCCCTGGTCGGCCAGCAGTCGGTGGAGGGCGGCGCGGAGGGCGGCGGGGTCGCCGGGGGGGACAAGCAATCCGTTGACTCCGTCAACTATCACGTCGGGGATCCCGGCCAGGCGCGAGGCCACCACCGCCCGTCCCGCCGCCATCGACTCCAGGAGGGTGTTGGGCAGCCCGTCCACGTTCCCGGCGCGGTCCACCACGGAGGGCACCGCCACCACGTCGGCCAGGGCGAGGGCGGAGGCCACCTCCCCGCGGTCGAGGGCGCCGGCCAGGCTCACCGGGGCTCCCGTCTCCGCGATGCGCCGGAGGAGGCTCTCGCGCAGGTCGCCCGCCCCCGCGATGGCCACGCGCGCGTCCTCCAGCCCCGCCGCCGCCTCCACCAGCGTGCCCAGGCCCTTCTTCTCCACCAGCCGCCCGACCGCCAGCACCAGCCGCGTGCCCGGCCGCGCCCCCAGCCTCTCGCGCAGGGAAGGGCTGGGCGGGGCGGCGTCGGCGAAGGCGGCCACGTCGACGCCGTAGGGCACGGTGCGCGTGTGCGCCTCCGGCGCCCCCAGGGCCACCGCGCGCCGCCGCAGGTCCTCGCTGCAGGCGCTCACGCGCGCGGCCGCTCTCAGGGCGCGGCCGGCCCAGGCGCGGACGGCGCGCGAGCGCTCGGCCAGGAAGATGTCGCTGCCGTGCGCGCTGACCACGAACGGCACGCGGTGCGCCTCCACCACGTCGGTCACCATGGCCGCGTTGGGGACGACCCAGTGGGCGTGCACGACGTCGTAACGACGCTCGGCCAGGAGCCCTCCCAGCGCCCGGCGCAGGGCGAAGGCCACCAGGGGGGCGAGGAGGTAGACGCCCGGCCGCACGCGCACGTCCGACTCCAGGCTCTGCGCGTAGCCCCAGAGGCTCCAGCCCTCGCGGGGCGCGTACCGGTAGGCGACGACGCGCACGGGCTCGCCGGGCGGGCGGCGCAGGTCGGGATGATGGGGCAGGAGGACGTCCACGGCGTGGCCGCGCCCGGCCACCGCGCGCGCGATCGACTCGATGAACGGCGCGGTCGTGTCCCCCGGGAACTTCGGGTAGGAGGACGCGATCATGAGCACGTTCATGCGGTCGGGCGCCGCATAGGTCAGGGGAGCTCGGCCCGAGGCTCCTCCCGCCGCCGCGGCACCGTCCCGTAGCGGCGGCGCAGGAGCGCGAAGTTCACGAGCGCCATGTAGATCTCCTCCGAGGTGAGCTTGGAGGCGGCCCGGCGCCGGTTCCGGAAGTGGATGGGTACCTCCCCCAGGCGGAAGCCGTTGAGCCAGGCCTGGTAGGCCATCTCGCCGTGCACGACGTAGCCCGTGATCTTGATGCGGTCGAAGTCGGTCGCCTCCAGCACCTCGCGCCGGTATCCGCGATAGCCGCTGGTGGTGTCGCGCACCGGGATGCCCGCGACCAGGCCGATGTACTTGTTGGCCATCCAGGAGAGCAGCGGGCGCACGAGGCCCCACTCCGACGTGCCCCCGCCGGCCACGTAGCGCGAGCCGATCACCATGTCGCAGGTGCCGAGCTTCTCCAGGAACTTCGGCAGCTCGCGCGGGTGATGGGAGAAATCGGCGTCCATCTCGAAGAGATAGGCGTAGCGCCGCGGGTCGGCCAGGCCCTTCTTGAAGGCGGCGATCACTGCCGCCCCCCGTCCGCCCTTCTCGTGGCGCTCCAGGAGATCCACGCGGCCGGGATGGCGGGCCATCGCCTCCCGCACCGCCTCCGCCGTCCCGTCCGGGCTGCCGTCGTCGGCGATGCAGACGTCGATCGTGTCCCCGCAATGGAGGAGCTCGTCCACGAGGGGACCGACGTTCTCCCGCTCGTTGTAGGTGGGGACGACGACCAGCGAACGCGTGGAGCTTATGGCGGCCCTCCGTGGGCGCGAGAAACGGCGATTGTAGCATCGGGTCCGGCCGGGCCGGATCCGAGCCGGATCCGGTCGACCATGAGGCCGAGGTCGCGGGCGTCGGTGGCTCCCGGCAACACGTTGATGGGGCGGAAGGTCGAAACGTCCAGTCGGAGCACGGGCGGGCCGGGGGGCAGGGGAGCGGGCAGGCGCACGGAATGGTCCGTCCATTCATGGCTTGCCTCGAAGCGGCCGACCGCCGTCCCCCCGATGGACACCGTCACCGGCACGGGCGACGTGGCCGGCCGCTGCCCTGTCCCGGCCGTGATCGTGACCAGGTCCCCCGGCCGCGCCCCCGGCAGGTACACGGACGCGCAGCGGCCGGTCCAGCGGTAGGTGTGGTCGCCGCCGCCCTCCTTGTCGTAGAAGCCGGCGACCTGCAGGTCGTCGGAGCCGCCGACGTCGATCTCCCGCAGGGCCGGGACCTGGAGGTCCTGGGGCGGGACCACGCGGGAGATGCGGAAGCGCAGCGCGCGCGGCTCCTTCCCGCGCGGCTTGCGCCCGTAGCCGCGTTCCCACTCGTAGGTCCCGAAGCTCATGTCCTCCACGCGCTCGAGGAACAGGCCGCACAGGTCCGTGCTGTAGGTGTGGACGAAGTAGATGTTGCGGTAGCGGCCGCGCCAGGCCTGGACGAGGTGGTCCAGGCGGGCGGGATCGGGGTTGAAGCGGGCCAGCTCCAGCACGTTCACGCCGTAGGCCGCCCAGAGCGGCAGGGAGAGGAGGTGGATGCTGCGCGGCTGCTCGAAGATCACGACGTCCTCCGGCCCGAAGCGCCGCGCGAGGTCGCCCACGAAGCGCGCGGAGTCCTTCCAGTCGCGGTAGAAGGCCAGCGGAAGCGTGTCGCGGAGGAAGAAGGCGGCGACGGCCGCGGTGAGGGCGGCCGCGGCCACGCGCCCGGCCCGCGCGCGCCGCCACAGCTCCACGAGGGCGAAGGCGGCCAGGGCGAGCAGGGCGGGCACCACCACCGGCATGAAGCGCCGCAGCGCGAAGTAGTAGTCGTTGTAGACGCGGATCTTGTAGAGGAAGAACGCGGCGTAGGCGCCGGCGGTCAGCATCGGGAAGAGCCACCGTCCCTGCCCGCGCCGCACCACCAGCGCGAACCCGAAGAGGGCCAGGACGAGCACCAGCGGCGTCACGAACCATCCCAGGCGCACGAGCGACTGCGCGTCGTGGGCGGCCAGGCGGGAGAACCCCATGGCCACGAGCCACCCGCGATGGGCGAGCGGCGGGTCCACGTTGCCGTCTCCCCCGGCCCAGGCGGAGAGGCGCGGCCGGAGGACGTAGGCGTAGAGGGCGAGGAGCACGGTGAGAGCGACGATGGCGCGGCCCAGCGCCTCTCCGTGCGCGTCCATCCCGCGCACGGCCCGGGCCTCGAAGCGATGGGCCACGAGCAGGAGGGCCACGGTGGCGGCGATGCCCGCGGCCCAGACCCACCAGGGCTGCTCCCAGTACGGCCGCCTCATCACTCCGAGCAGGTACTTGCGCGACCAGAAGGCGGCGTGGAGGAGGGCATGCGCCGCCAACACGACGAAGGGAAGGACGAAGGCGCGCGCGCGCGACCAGGGCAGCGCGCCGTGGGCCCTGCGCACGAAGACGTACACGCCCAGGGGGACCACCATCAGCACGCTGTCGATGCGCACGAGCAGGGTGAGACCGAGGGCGAAGCCGGCCAGGGCCCCGAAGGCGGCCGATCCGCGCTCCTCCCAGAGCGCGAAGGCCCACAGGCCCAGGAACAGGAGGAACTGCGCCATCGCCTCCGACATGGGATAGCGGGCGAACCAGACCTGGATGACGTTGAGGGAAAGCAGTACGGCGGCGATGAGCGCAACGGGCATTCCGAACAGGCGCCGCCAGGCCAGGAACACGGCGAGGGTGCCGAGCACGCCGAACACGCAGGGCGTGGCCAGCGCGCCCTTCACCCCCATCGCCTGGTAGAGGTAGGCCCCGAAGGCGGGGAAGAGATGGAAGAACTCCGGGACCACGCGTCCGCTGGCCGGGCTCTCGAGCGGCATGCCCATGAAGCGGCCCCAGGTGTAGTCGGGCGCGCCGGGGTTCCGATAGAAGAGCTCGACGTCCTCGCGCGGGATCGAGAGCACGACGGGGTCGACGTAGGCGACGGCGCCCGTGCGCCCGATCAGGGCCATGGCCGCCACGTAGGTCCCGGGATCGCGCCCGCCCATCAGGTACTCGCTCGGCCGCGTCTGCAGGGCGGCGGCAAGGGCGAGCACGACCAGGGCGGGGGCGAGGGCGCGCCATCCCCGCCACTGGGGAAGGGGTTGCGCGGGCGGCCGCCGGCGGAGGGCGGCGCCGAGCACGCTCAGCGCGGCCAGGGCGCCGACGAGGAAGGCCGCGCGCACCAGCGAGAAGCCGCCCGCCTCCGCGAGCACGAGGGCGACCCACGCCGAGACGGCGACGCTGAGGGCGGCGACCAGGAAGAGCGCCTCGTCGAGGAGCAGGGCCTCGCGGTCCTCCCGGCGGAGGAGAGACAGGAAGACGAGGCCGGGGGCGAGGAAGAGGACGAGCGCGGCGAAGAGGGCCGGGACGGCAGGGACGAGCGGGCTCACGCTCAGCCGAGGCCGGGGGCGACCTCCCGAATCGCCCGGATCACGGCCTCCACCTGCGCGTCCGTCATCTCCGGGTAGAGCGGGATGGAGAGGATCTCCCCCGCCGCCTTCTCCGCGACCGGGAACTCTCCCTTCCGTCCCCCCAGCTCGGCGAAGGCGGGCTGGACGTGCAGGGGAATCGGGTAATGGATGAGGGTCCCGATCCCGCGCTCGCGGAGAGAGGCGGCCAGCGTGTCGCGCCGCGGATGCCGGATGACGTAGAGATGGTAGACCGCGCGCGCGTAGGCCTGCTCGACGGGCAGGGTGACGCCGGAGCCCGCCAGCTCCTCGCCGTACCGCGCGGCGATGGCCCGTCGCCGGTCCGTCCACCGCTCGAGGTGCCCGAGCTTCGTGCGCAGCAGCGCCGCCTGCATCTCGTCCAGGCGGCTGTTGATGCCCGCCGTCTCGTGGTGGTAGCGATCCGTCTGGCCGCCGTTGCGGAGGCGCCGCAGGCGGCGGGCGATCTCGGGGTCGTTCACCACCACCGCCCCGCCGTCCCCCAGGGCGCCGAGGTTCTTGGTCGGGTAGAAGGAGAAGGCGCCGATGTCGCTGAGCGCCCCCACCGGCCGCTCCTTGTAGCGGGCGCCGATGGCCTGGCAGGCGTCCTCGACCAGCGGGATCCCGCGCCGGCGCGCGAGGTCGAGCATCGGGTCCAGGTCCACCGGATGGCCGTAGAGGTGCACGGGCAGGAGCGCACGTGTGTGGGGTGTGATCGCGCCCGCCACCGACTCCGGGGAGACGTTCAGGGTGACCGGGTCGACGTCGGCGAAGACGGGCCGCGCCCCCGAGCGCATCACGCCGAGCGCGGTGAAGGCGGCGGTCAGGGGAGAGGTGATCACCTCGTCGCCGGGACCGAGGGCGAGGGCCTCCAGCGCGAGCTGGATGGCCTCGGTGCCGTTGGCCACGCCGACCGCCTCCCGCGCCCCCACCGCCGCCGCCAGCTCCCGCTCGAAGGCCTCGCCTTCCGGCCCCAGGATGAACCAGCCGGAGTCGAGGACGCGCGCGAGGGCTCTCTCGAGGTCGCCGCGCAGGGCGGCCACGTGGGCCTTGAGGTCGACGAAGGGGACCAGGGCTCTCGAGGGGCCGCCGCTCACAGGTAGTGCTCCGAGTGCGCGCGGTAGTACCCGATGGTCCGGGCCAGGCCCTCGCGCAGGGGCACCCGCGACCCCCAGCCGAGGGTCTCGCGGATCTTGGTGGCGTCGGCGTAGAAGTCGCCGATGTCGATCTTCTTCCGGTCGGCCGGGAAGGGCACGATGCGGAAGGACCCGCCGCGCCCGGCGATCTCGACCAGCATCTGGACGAGGTCGAGGAGGGAGACGGGGACGTCGCCGCCGAGGTTGAAGACCTGCCCGTCCGCCTGCTCCATCGCTCCCGCGCGCAGGAAGGCGTCCACCACGTCGTCCACGTAGTCGAAGTCGCGGCGCTGCCGGCCGTCCCCGAAGATCTGGATCTCCTCGCCGAGCACGGCCTGGCGGATGAACCAGCCGATGAAGCCCTGCCGGTTGTGCTTGACGAGCTGGCGCGGGCCGTAGGTGTTGGTGAGGCGCAGCGAGCAGCTCCGGATCCCGTACACCGAGTGGTAGACGAGGTGGTAGAACTCGCCGGAGATCTTGTTGATGCCGTTGACGTCGGTGGGGTTGAGGAGATGGCTCTCGTCCACCGGCAGCTTCATGGGCTTGCCGTAGACCTGCCGCGTCCCCGCGTAGACGATCTTGACCCCGGGGTTGCTCTTGCGCACCGCCTCCAGGATCCAGAGCTGGCTGCGGCAGTTGATCTCGAGGTCGGTGAAGGGATCGACCATGGAGTCGACGTGGCTGACCTGGCCGGCCAGGTTGAACAGGATCTCCTGGCCCCGCACCAGGTACTCCATGGCGTGCCCGCGCACGTCCGCGATGTTGACCCTGATCTTGTCCTCGTAGCCGGCCAGGTTGTAGAGGTTTCCACCGTAGTCGGGCAGCAGGCTGTCCACGGCCAGGACCTCCGCCCCGAGGTCGGCCAGCGTCCGCGAGAGGTTGGAGCCGATGAAGCCGAGGGCGCCGGTGACGAGGACCTTGCGGCCGCGGTAGAAGTCGCGGTAGTCGGTCGTCAAATGCGTCCTCGCTCCGCGTCGAGCGTCGAGCGAAGGCACCTCACCCCGAGTGAATCGGGGCTCGGTGGCCAGGGAGACGCTCCGCTGCGGAAAACGCAATTGCGTCCCCGGAAGACGCTCACTCTCCGCTCTGCGCGCGCGTCTTGGGGGCGCCCGCGGGAACGGCGGCCGCCGCCGCCCGCAGGTGCTCCTTCTTCACCGCGAGCTCCCACCACAGCCGCATGAGGTCGACCAGCGTGCGCGCCACCCGGGGGAAGTTGAAGAACTGGCTCTTGCCGTAGGTGCGGTGGTAGTGGTGGACGGGGACCTGGGCGATGCGGAAGCCGTGGTCCTGCACCTTCTTCATCAGCTCCACGCAGATCACGCCCGAGGAGCGGGTGAGCACGACCTTGTCGAACACGCTCTTGCGCATCAGCCGGAAGTCGCAGTCCACGTCGCGCAGGCGCAGGCCGAACACCGTGCGCACGAACCAGTGGTAGACGCGGCCGATGACCACGCGATGCAGGGGATCGCTGCGGCCGATCTTGTAGCCGTTGACGAAGTCCACCTCGGGCGAGAAGGCCTCGTAGAGCCGGGTCAGCTCGCGGGGATCGTACTGGGCGTCGCCGTCCGTGTAGAAGACGAGCTCCTTGGACGCGGTCTGGAAGCCCGAGCGCAGGGCCCCGCCGTAGCCGCGGTTGGCCACGTGGTGGACGACCTTGAGCCAGGGAAAGCTCCGCGCCATCTCGTCGAGCAGCACCCCCGTGTGGTCGGGGCTGCCGTCGTCGACCACGATGACCTCGTAGTCGTCGGTGATCTCCCGCGCGGTCATGTGCGCGACCAGGGCCAGGCTGGCGATGGTGCCCGCGTCGTTGTAGGCGGGGAAGAAGATGGAGAGGCTCGGGCGCGTCATCGGAAACGAGGACCGTAGCACGCGCCCGCGCGGAGGGTCAACCACGCGGCCCTCGCGCGCCGCGGGCGACGGCGAGGCCGAGGGCGAGCGCGGCCAGGAGGGCGAGGACGGTCCCGGCCCGGAGCCCCGGCGCGCGGTAGGAGAGCACGACGCGATGGATGCCGCGGCCGATGGGCACCGCCATCTCCGCGTGATTGACGCGCACCACCGGCGCCCGCGCCTCGTCCACCGAGGCCGACCAGCCGAGGTCCCACCCCTCCGTCACGACCACGAGACCCGGCCCCTCCGCCCGGATGTCGAGGCGATCGCCCGCGGCCCGGACCACCTCCGCGCGCCCCGCCCGTCCTCCCGCCGTGGTCAGCGCGCGGGCGTCGGAGGCGGTCACCAGCGCCTCGCGGTGCGGGTCGAGGCCGATCGCGGCCGGCGTGGCCAGCGCGCGCACCACCGCGTCGTCGTCGCCGAGCACGCGCGCGCCCTCCGCCACCCAGGCCCGCGCGCTGCCCACCACCTCGAACAGGCGCACCATCGGCGTGACCGCCCGCTCGGCCAGGAGGGAGCTGTCGCTCACGGAGGCGGCGGGGAGCGAGACGCTGGTGATGGCGCCGGTGAGGGCGTCGAACACGGCCACGCGCGCGAGCATCAGGCGCCCCGCCCCCGGGAGCACCTCCACGCTCACGCCGTCCACGACGTAGCGACCGGGGAGGCGGAGGCGTCCGAGGTAGCGGTGGCCGGCGAAGGCGGCCCCCGGATCCCTCCAGCTCTCGAACACGGGGGCCAGCGAATGCGCGACGCGCGAGCGCACGTCCGGGCGGTCCCACGACCACTCCGCGGTGTCGCGTCCCGCGCGCAGGACGAGCTCGAAGGCGCGCCCGGTGGCCAGCCGCGCCTCCACCTTCGCCACCTCCTGGCCTTCTCCCACCGCCACCGCGTCCGAGAGGAACGACACGATCTGGACCTCGGTGGCGGGCGTGATCGGCAGCGGGAAGAACCGCCGCCGTCCGGGGGCGGCCGGGAGGTCCACCGGATCCCCGGTGAGGCCGATGCGCGGCCCGCCCAGCGCGGTCGCCGGCACCTCTACCCACCGGATGCCGAGCATCTCGAGGCGCGCCGGATCGGACCGGAAGAACGCGCCGGGGAGAGTGCCCCCCACGCCCATCCCTCCCAGGGCCACCCGCGTGCGCAGCGGCACCATCGGGTCGTAGCCGTTGGCGGAGCGCCCATCGGTGAGGCCCGCCCAGTTGGCGTAGGCGAGGTCGCGCTCCTGCTCGCGCGGCCAGTCGCGCGCGGCCAGGGCCAGCGCGCGCTCGTGCACCCCCACCCCCATCGCGCCGGCGAGCGCCCGCCGGGTCGCGCTGCCCTCGTAGAGGTCGGCCCGCGGCGGGTACACGTCCCAGGGGCGGCGGCCGCCCGGCTGCAGGAGGAACGAGACGGTCAAGGGCAGCAGCCACACGCCCGCGCGCACGGTATGGGGCGAGGTGGCCAGCGAGAAATAGAGGATGAGGCTCAGGGCGAGCACGCCCACCGCGCCCGAGAGCGACTCCGGCAGGGGCCCGACCATGGCCGCCGCCACCGAGAGCACGGCCGCCGAGGCCAGGGCGGCGACGAGGAAGTACGCGCGCAGGCGCGCGCCCTCGCCCGTGCGGCGGGCCCGCCACTGCGCGGAGAGGGAGAGCCCGGCCAGGATGCACAGCGTCAGCTCGAAGACGAGGCCGGGCGCCCCCGGGGCGGACAGCGGGCCCTGGCCCCACTGGAGGGCGAGGCAGAGGCCGAGGGCCACGCCGAACACGCGGATGGGGACCTGGGTGAGGACCAGGGGCAGCGCGGCCAGGGCCAGCGAGGCGGCGGGGGTGTGCGAGGCGTAGCGCAGGGCGAGGCCGAACAGCCCGGGCAGGGGGCGGTCGCGGTTGGCGAGACCGGTGACCGATCGCCCGGCGTCGCGGGCGAGCACGAGGGTCGGCAGGAGCTGGGGGGCGGCCAGGAGGCCGGCGGCGAGCACGGCCAGCGCGCTGGCGCGCACGCTCGGCCCGCGCGGGCTCGGCATGAGGAGATGTCCCACGAGCAGCCGTCCCGCCACCAGCGCCGCCCCCGCCCGCGCCGCTTCCGGAGACCCGGCCAGCAGGAGCAGGGCGAGGCTCAGGGCCAGCCCCGCCGCCCGCGCCGGCGTCCCGCGCCGCATGTGGTCCTCGGCCGCGATCAGGACGAGCGGTAGCAGCGGCGCCGCCACCACCGTGGCCGTGTCCGCGAGGTGGGCCACCAGGTAGGGACCGAGCGCGAAGGTCAGGCCCCCCACGAACGCGCCCACGCGCTCCGCGCCCAGCCGCCGCAGGTACAGGAAGACGAGGACGCCGGAGGCGCCCAGGGACACGAGCACCAGGACCTGGAAGGCGGCGAAGGGCGGGAGCAGGGACAGGACGGCCATGGGCGGATAGAAGGCCCCCGGCCGATAGGAGGCCAGCAGGGGCGTGCCGAGGAAGATGGTGGGGTTCCACTCCGCGAGGTCGCCGCCGGCGTAGCCCCGCCACACCAGAGCGCGCAGCGGGAAGTGCAGGGCGCCGCCGTCGCCCGGTCCGAGCAGGCGTCCCGCCGTCCAGGCGGGGGCGTAGGCCAGCGCGGGCAGCACGGCGAGCAGGAACAGCAGGGGGGCGTCGCGTCGGGCGCGACGGAGGATCACGGGCGCTCTTGACCCGAGGCGATCTGCTCCGAGATGAGGCCGAACAGGAACACCACCACCGCCAGCTGGATCAGCAGCGCGGAGCCCATCGGGATCTTCCCGTGGACGGCCACGTTCCAGAGCCCGTAGGCGAGGCCGAGGAGGAACGACACGGCGGAGATGGGGAAGAAGACCTTCAGCGGGCTGTAGAGGGTGACGATCTTGAAGATGATCAGGAGGAACCAGGTGCCGTCGCGCAGGGGGCGGATCTTGCTCGTCCCCACGCGGCGGCGCGCCACCACGGGCACGAACGCGACGTTGTGCCCGGCCTTGAGGAAGGCCAGGCAGGAGGTGGTCGGGTAGGAGAAGCCGTTGGGCAGGAGGTGGAGGATCTCCATCATGCGGTCGCGGCGGACGGCGCGGAAGCCCGAGGTGAGGTCCGGTATCGGCCGCCCCGTCAGCCAGGAGGCCAGGCCGCGGAAGACCGCGTTGCCCAGCGCGCGCGTGGCCGACTGGTCCCGCGCCGCCCGCGCCCCGATCACCATGTCGTTCACGCCCACGCCCGCGATCACGCGCGCGACGTCGTCGGGGTCGTGCTGGCCGTCCGCGTCCATGAGCAGGACGACCTCGCCCCGCGCCTCGCGGATGCCGGTCTTGACCGCGGCCCCGTTCCCCTTGTTGTAGGGATGGCGCACCACGCGCGCCCCCGCCTTTTCCGCGCGAAGGGCGGTGGCGTCGGTGGAGCCGTCGTCCACCACCAGCACCTCCCGCCAGCCCCCGCGCGCGAGCACGCGCGCCACCACCTCGCCGATCGCGTCCTCCTCGTTCAGGGCGGGGATGACGACGGTCGTCTGGCCGGCCTCAGCCACGGCCGTCCTTCGAGAGCTCGCCCTTGCGCGTGCGATAGAGCAGGTCCTCGAGGAGCTTCCGGTTGCTGGCGATGAGGTCGGCCATGATGCCCCACTGCAGGGTCTGGAAGCCGAGGATGAGGAGGAGCACGGAGAGGATCGCGGACTGCAGGTGGGCGGCCCGCATGGCCTCGCCCTGGGCCCAGAACCAGGCGTAGCGCAGGCCGAGGGCGAGGCCGGCCGCGGTCAGGGCGGAGCCGATCAGGACGAAGACCTTGAACGGCTCGTACATGGCGTAGATGCGCAGGATGGTGGCGGCGGAGCGCTTGACGTAGTCCCAGGTGGAGGAGAACAGGCGCGAGGGCCGGGTGTGGCGGCTGGTGATGGGGAGGTGGGTCACCGCCATCTTCTTCTTGCCGGCCTGGATGATCGACTCCAGCGTGTAGGTGAACTCGCTCACGATGTTGATGCGGAGGGCGGCCTCGCGGTTGAGGGCGCGGAAGCCGCTGGTGGCGTCGGGCACATTGGTGCCCGACACCTTGCGCACCACCCAGGAGCCCACCGTCTGCAGCTTCCGCTTGGGCCAGGAGAAGTGCTCGACGTGGGCCACCTCGCGGTCCCCGATCACCATGTCCGCCTCCCCGGACAGGATGGGCGCGATGAGGCGGGGGATCTCGCTGCCCGCGTACTGGGCGTCGGCGTCCGTGTTCACGATGACGTCCGCGCCCAGGCGGAGGCAGGCGTCGAGGCCGGCCATGAACCCCGCGGCCAGCCCCTTCCGGCGGGTGAAGCGCACCACGTGCTCGGCGCCGTGCTCGCGGGCCACGCGGGAGGTCGCGTCGGAGGAGCCGTCGTCGATGACCAGCACCTCCACGGCGTCCACGCCCGGGATGGTGCGGGGGATGGCCCTGAGCGTCTCCGGCAGCGTCGCTTCCTCGTTGAGGCAGGGGATCTGGACGATCAGCTTCATCCGCGCGAAACGGTAGCACAGGGCTCCGCCGCCGAGTTAGCGCGCGCGGAGACGGTGGATGGCGGCCCGCCACGCGGAGTGGAAGCGGAACTGCGCGAGGTTGTCGAAGACCGCGCGTGTCTCGCGGCCGGACCGGCGGGCCAGCGCCTCGGCGGCGGCGGCGCTGCCGCCGGCGGCGGGAGCGGCGGGGGCCAGGGCGGGCATGACCAGCCGGAAGGAGTCGTCGCGCAGCGCCTCCGCGAAGAGCCGGTCGATCCAGCCCGCGATCTCGAGCTGCGCGCCTCCCGGCGCGCCGTCCCGTCCGAAGTCGAAGGCGGCGGGGTCCAGCTCGACCGGGCGTGGATCCGACCGGCGATGCAGGTGCATGCGGTAGCCGGGGTCGAGGCTGGCCACGCGCACGTGACGGACCTGGGCCGAGGTCTGGTACTCGCGCGCGATGAACCCGCGGACGACCAGGAACACGTCGGCCGGCTCCAGGCGCACCGGGCCCTGGTCTCCGTCCAGGGCGAGGCCGCCCGCCTGCGGCCCGCCGCGCGTGACGAGGACCGGCTCCGCCCGGCGCACCTCTTCCTCGGCGACGGTCACCACCGGCAATCCCTGCTCGCGCAGGCGCGCCGCCTCCGCCTCCGCCTCCGCCACGGGGAGGATGCGATGGAGCTGGGAGCCGCCCCGCCGGAGCCGCTGCTGGGCTTCGAAGCGGGGGAGACGGAGGGCGCGGGCCAGGGCGCGGGCGTCGGCGCCCTCCAGCTCGAGCACGAGCAGCAGGCGTGGCACCGCCGGGGCCTCGCGGGCGGGCGGAGCCGGGGCCGGCCCCGCGGGCGCGCGCGGGGAAGAGCGCGCGGCGGGGGCCAGCGGCCTTGGGGGGACGGCGCCCGACTCGCGCGCCCACTCCGCCTCCAGGACGGCCCGGGCCTCCGCCGCCTTCTCCACCGCTCCCGCCGGCAGCTCGGCGCCGCAGTAGACGCAGCGCGGCTGCGCGGCCGCCACCGGTCGCGCGCATTTCGGGCAGCCGGGGATCGGGGGCGTCGTCACCTAGACGTTGAACCGGAAGTTGATGACGTCGCCGTCGCGGACCACGTAGTCCTTGCCCTCCAGGCGCAGGGTGGCCGCCTCTCGGCAGGCGGCCAGCGATCCGGCCTTGACGAGGTCGTCGAAGGCGACGACCTCCGCGCGGATGAAGCCGCGCTCGATGTCGGAATGGATCTCGCCCGCCGCCGGCTGCGCGCGCGTGCCCCTCCGGATGGTCCAGGCCCGGCACTCGTCCTCGCCCGCGGTCAGGAAGGAGATGAGCCCGAGCAGCTCGTAGGACGTGCGGATCACCCGGTCCAGGCCGGGCTCGGCCAGGCCGAGGTCCTCGCGGAAGGCCTGCGCGTCCTCCGCCGAGAGCTGGGACATCTCCGCCTCGATGGGGGCCGACACCGCGCACACCGCGCGCGCGGCGCCCTCCGCCGCGAAGGCCACCAGGCCGGCGCCCTCGAGCGTCGCCGCGGCCTGGCGGACCTGCTCCTCCCCCATGTTGACGACGAGGATCAGCGGCTTCTCGCTCAGGAGGGCGTAACCGCGCACCCGCCGGCGCTCGTCCTCCGAGAGCGTGAGGTCGCGCAGCGGCCGCTCCCCTTCCAGCGTCTCCTTCATCTTGAGCATCACCGCCCGCTCGGCCACGTCGTCCGCCTTGTTCGCCTTCTTGATGTTCGCCTCCAGCCGCTCCAGCCGGCGCTCCACCGCCCCCAGGTCGGCCAGGATCAGCTCCAGCTCCAGCATGCGGGCGTCGCGCAGGGGGTCGATCGAGCCCTCCGGGTGCGGGACCACCTCGGAAGCGAAGGCCCGCACCACGTGCACGAGCGCGTCCACGCCGCGCAGGGCGGGCAGGTCGACGAGGGCGGCCCCCTCGCCCTTGGCCACCCCGGGCATGTCCACGTATTCGACGGTGGCGGGCGTCTTCTTCTTCGGGCGGTACATCTCCGCCAGCCTCTCCACCCTCGGGTCGGGCACGCGCGCGATTCCCAGGCGTGGCTCCGGACGTCCCCCGGGAGCGGGCGGGGCGGCGCCGGTGAGGAGGGAGAAGAGAGTGCTCTTGCCCGTAGAGGGCAGACCGATGATCCCGACTTTCATTGACCCGAGCTTATACCGGAGCCCCTCCGGGGGCCTGTAGTAGAATCCCCGACCACCGATGGCCGTGGGCGCATCCCTCCTGTCGATGGCCGTCCTCGTCGCGCCCGCCCTCGCCGCGGCGCCGTCCCCGCACGCGCGGCCGGCGTCGCCCTCGCCCCCGGACGTCTCCGCCGCGTCGCCCTCGCCCGTGACCGCCGCTCCCAGGGGCCCGACCATCCTCTTCCTGATCGACAACTCGGCCTCGCTGCCGCCCCTCGACCCGCAGGAGAAGCGCGTCGAGGCGCTCGAGAAGATGTTCACCTTCCTGCAAGGGCGCCCCTACCGCCTGGTGCTCTTCGGCGGCCGCCGCGAGGTCTTCGTCGACGACGTCACCAAGTACCGCAACAACGGCCAGTGGACGGACTTCTACTTCGCGTTCGACAAGGTGCGGGACCTGATCGCCTCCGACTACCCTCCGGGCACGGAGTTCCGCATCGTGCTCATCACCGACGCGATCCCCGATCCCTCGCCCGCGGACTGGGAGGACATGAACGTGCCCGCCGGCGTCGACCTCAAGGCCCACGTGGTCGAGAAGACGGTGGCCCTCATCCGGGAGATGAAAGTCCCCCTCTACGTGATCCTCGTGGGCGACCCGCCGACGCCCACGGCCAAGGGCAGCCCGGAGCGCGCGCCGGGGATGATCCTCGACATGGTGCAGGCCGCCAACGGCAAGAAGGCGACGGCCTTCGCGCAGAGCATGGCCTCCTTCTTCGACGACGACGGCGTGCTGCTGAAGAAGTTCGTCTACCGCGTGGAGCCGCAGGAGGGGCTGGCCAAGATCAAGCCGATCGTCACCCGCATCGCCACCCCCTCGCGCCCCACGGTGGAGGTCCAGTTCCTGAGCGCGCTCATCCTGCCCCTCGCGCTCTTCCTGGCCCTGCTCCTCGGCATCCTGGTGCGCGCCTTTCCCGGGCCCGGCGACGTCGAGGTGGTCGAGCTGGACCTGAACAAGCCGGTGCACGTGGCCGCCGACCGCCTGCACAAGGTGGCGGGCGGATGGTCCAACGCCGGCCTCAGCCTGGTCGGCGAGCTCAAGGACGCCGCCGGCACCTTCACCTACCAGGCGCCCAGCCTGGACCTCGGCGGCGCCGGCATCGACACCATCGGCCTCGACACCACCGTGGCCTGGCTCCTGCCCCTGCCCCTGGACGAGCTCCGCAAGGCCTTCGACGACATCGACGCCAAGGGGACCAAGGACGAGAAGATCTTCGCCCTCAACCTCGACTACATGGCCAAGAACATGGAGGCCAGGGAGGCGGAGCGCATCCTCACCACCTCCGCCGCCTCGCGGCACGGTGTGGGCGCCACCGACTTCCTCCGGGCCAAGGCCCACCTCCTCTCCGACGAGTCGCTGCGCAAGGCGCTGCTGGATCCGCGCATGCAGTTCGTGGGCTACGGCAAGGGCGGGGAGCGCAAGGAGCTCAAGCCGGGCACGTCCGTGCGCATCGGGCCCTACACGTTCCTCGTCCAGGACGTGGCCAAGGGTGGCCGGCGCGACGTGCGCCTCGTCCTCCACTACGACCGCATCCCCTCCCTCCTGGGCCTCAAGAGCTGGCTGCCGGACCGGTTCCAGCAGGTCTTCCGCTTCCGGCGCAGCAGCCAGCGCGTGGTGTCCTGAGCCGCCCGGTGTCCGGAGTCACTTTCGCCGGGGGCGGCGTTGCCCCCTCCCGCCCCCGGCCGTAGACTCAGCAGGCATGCCGTCCTCGCTCCTGGTGGCCGGGCTCGACGCGCGGAGCCTGCTGCTGGAGGCGCCCGTCCTTCAGCGCGAGCGCCACCTCGTCCAGGAGCGGGCCTACGCGCGCGACCTGCTGCGCGAGATCGTCCCCAGCGGCACGCGGTTGGTGGTCCTGGGCACCGAGCTGCCCGACCTGTCGCTGGCTTCGGCCGTGCAGCGCATCCGGGACTCGCCGGCCACGCGCGAGATCTCCGTGCTCGTGATCCTTCCCGCGGGCGCACCCGCCGCCCTCGAAGACGAGGCGCGGCGCGCGGGCGCCAACGCCGTCCTCCGCCGGCCCCTGGACCGTCCCACCCTGGAGGGATGGCTGGCCAAGCTGCTCTCGGTTCCGCGCCGGGTGGTGGCGCGGGTGCCCGTCAGCGGTCAGGTGGTGGGCACGTCACGAGGAGTGGGCGGCGCGCATTTCTGCGGCCTCACCCACAACCTCAGCGTGAACGGCATGCTCCTGGCCAGCCCCCTGCGCCTGGGGGAGGAGCCGGACCTCGACCTCGAGTTCGTGCTGCCGGGCGTGCGCACGCGTCTGCGCGCGCTGGGACGCGTGGTGCGAGAGGCCCCGGAGGTCGCCTGGCCGTTCCGGGGCTACGGCGTCGAGTTCCTCTTCGTGCCCGAGGACAGCCACGAGACCCTGAGCCTCGTGGTGTCGGGAGCGCTGCGCCCCCTGCCCTCGCGCGATCCCCTGCCCGACCAGACGCACGGGATCCACTCCACGGTGTGCCGGGAGGAGTGGGTCTACGAGATCCACGAGCCGATGTCGGCCGGTCCCAACTGGCAGGCGGAGATCCGCCGGGCCCCCCGCGAGAGCTGGCGGCCGGGTGGGGCCGGTCCCTTCTTCGTGGTGGCGGCCGCCTCTCCGGACGTCGCGCTGCGCGAGGCGCGCGATTTCGTCACCCGCCACGGGTGAGGTCGCCGCGCGTCTCCGTGCTGCTCCCGGTGCGCGACGCCTCGCGCACGCTGGACGAGTGCCTGGCCTCCCTGGGCGCGCAGACCCTGTCCGATCACGAAGTCATCGCCGTCGACGACCATTCGACGGACGGCAGCCGCGCCCGGCTCGACCGCGCGGCGCGCGAGGACGAGCGGGTCCGCGTCCTGGACAACCCGGGCCGCGGCCTGGTGGCCGCCCTCAACGCCGGCGCCGCCGCCGCGCGGGCGCCGCTCGTGGCGCGCATGGATGCCGACGACGTCTGCCGACCCGACCGGCTCCGCGCCCAGGCCGCGCGCCTGGACGCGGAGAGCGACCTGGCCGTGCTGGGCACGCGGGTCCGCCTCGCCGGCGAGGTCCGGGCCAATGCCGGCATGCGCGCCTACGTGGACTGGCTCAACGCCCTCGTCGACCACGATGCGATCGTTCGGGACCTCTACGTCGAGTCGCCCTTGGCCCACCCCACGGTGATGCTGCGCGCGCGGCTGCTGGCCCGCCTGGGCGGGTATCGCGCCTTCGAAGGTCCCGAGGACTACGACCTGTGGCTGCGCGCGCACGCGGCGGGGGCGCGCTTCGCGAAGCTCCCGGAGGTCCTCCTCGACTGGCGGGACGGTCCGGACCGCCTCTCGCGCACCGACCCGCGCTACGCGCCCGAGCGCTTTCGCGACGTGAAGCTGGCCGCGCTGGAGGCGGGGCCGCTCCTCCGCCACCCGGCCGCGGTCGTGTGGGGAGCGGGACCGGTCGGCAAGGGCTGGTCGCGGGCCCTGGCCGCGCGCGGGCATCGCGTGGCCGCGTTCGTGGAGGTCCACCCGCGGCGGCTCGGCCAGCGCATCCACGGCGTGCCCGTGGTCCCGGTGGAGGCGGCGGTCTCCGCCCCCGACCTGCTGCACCTCGCGGCGGTGGGCCGGCCGGGCGCCCGCGCCGAGATCCGGCGCCTGGCCGCCCGCCTCGGCCTCCGCGACGGGGACGATCTCATCGCGGTGGCCTGAGGGCGGTGCGGGCCCGGGGATATAATTCCGTCTTCTCGCGCCGATGACCTCGCTGATCCTGGGCCTCCTCCTCGCGGCGCCGCCCTCGCCGCCCCCGCCCGCGCTGCGCATGGAGAAGCTGACGCGCATCCTGGCCGCGGAGGACCGTCGCGACCTCACCGCGGACGTGAAGCTCGGCCTGGCCGACGCCGACCGCAGCCTGCGCCGGCGCGCGGCCCTGGCCGCCGGCCGCATCGGCGACGCCGCCGCCGTGCCCGCGCTGGTGCCGCTGCTGCAGGACGCCGAGGTCGAGGTCCGGCAGATGGCGGCGTTCGGGCTCGGCCTGATCGGCGACCCGCTGGCAGTGGACTCCCTGCTGGCCGCGCTCAAGGATCCCGAGCCCGTCGTGCGCGCGCGGGCGGCGGAAGCGCTGGGGCAGATCGGCGACGCGCGGGCGGCGCCCTTCCTGGTGCCGGTGGTGGTGGCGGCGCTGCCGCCGAAGGCGCCCCTCGTGACCGTGCGCGGCGACGACCCCGCCAGCCTGACCGATCCCTGGCTCGAGCCCCGCCTGGCCCTGTTCGCGCTCGTGCGCCTCAAGGACTTCAAGAGCGCGGAGGCCGCGCTCCTGGTCGCGGGCAAGCCCCGCTTCGACTGGTGGGCGGCCACGTGGGCGGCCATGCGACTCGAGGACCCCGCCCTGCGCCCCGTCCTGCTCGCGGGGGTGGCGTCCACCGACGCCCTCTCGCGCGCCTATGCCGCGCGCGGCCTGGGCGCGCTGAAGGACCCCGCCGACCTCGACGCCCTCCTCCCGCTGCTGCGCGATCGCGACGAGACGGTGGTGGTCAACGCCGTGCGCGCGGTGGCCCTGCTCGGAGAGGCGCGCGCGGTGCCCGCCGTGTCCGCCCTCCTGCGCTCGCCCTCGAGCGCCCTCCGGATGGAGGCCCTGAAGGCCCTCTCCCTCCTGCCCCCCGACCGCGCCCTGCGCGAGCGCGTGGTGGCGGAGGTGGGCAGCCCCGAGCCCTGGGTGCGCGCGGCCGCGCTGCAGGCGCTGGCGCGCATGGAGCACGAGGACTTCGCGCTGGTCCTGTCGAACCTGGATCCCGATCCGGTGTGGTTCGTGCGGTCCGGCCTGGCCGCCGCCCTCGCCATCGCGGGCGACGAATCCAGCCAGGCCCGCCTGCTCGCCATGCTCAAGGACGAGGACGCGCGCGTCCTGCCCGCGGTGCTGGAGGCCCTCCGGCAGGCGCGCGGCAACGACGCGGTGGACACCCTGCGCCGCCACCTGGACCATCCCGACTTCGCGGTGCGCGCGGCCGCCGCCGACCAGCTCGCCGCCCTCAAGGTCACCGGGCTCAGCGACGCCCTGGCCCCCGTCTACGACCGCGCGCGGGGCGAGGTGGAGCTGGACGCGCGCCTCTCGCTCGTCGCCCTGCTCGTGGTCCAGAAGGACGCCCACGCCACCGCGCTCCTGAGGGACATCGCGAAGAGCGATCCCGCGCGTCCGGTGCGCGAGCGGGCCGGGCAGGCCCTGCGCGCGCTGGGGGAGACGGCGCCGCCTCCGGGGCCGGAGCCGGTCCGCCGGCCCGCCCTCGACTATCGGGAGGCCCTCGCCCCCTACGACGTCGCCGCCGGCGAGCCCGTGTTCACGCCCCGCGTGTTCCTGTACACGAAGCAGGGCCGCATCGAGATCCACCTCAACGTCGTGGAGGCCCCGCTCATGAGCGCGGCCTTCCTGGACCTGGCCCGCCGCGGCTTCTTCGACGGGCTCACCTTCCACCGCGTCGTCCCGGGGTTCGTGATCCAGGGTGGGGACCCGCGCGGGGACGGCAACGGCGGTCCCGGCTTCACGCTGCGCGACGAGCTGGGGGAGAGGCCCTACGGCCGCGGGGTGGTGGGCATGGCGCTGTCCGGCAAGGACACCGGCGGCAGCCAGCTCTTCGTCACGCTCGCCCCCGCCCCGCACCTCGACGCGCGCTACACCGTGTTCGGCTGGGTGGCCTCGGGCATGGACGTCGCGGACAAGATCCGGCCGGGCGACGTCATCGAGAAGGTCGAGGCGTGGACGGGCCGCTAGTCTCTCCCTGCCGCCTGCTCGCCCTCGACATCGACGGCACGCTGCTCGGAAGCGACAAGCGCATCTCGCCGCGGAACCTGGAGGCGGTCGAGGCCGTGCGGCGCGCGGGCGTGCGTCTGGTGCTCATCACCGGCCGCCGTTACCCGGCGGCGCGGCGCATCGCCGCCCTTCTCGGTCCCGGCGTCCCCCTCGTCCTCCACCACGGGGCCCTGGTGGTGGAGCCGGAGCCGGAGCGGGACCACGAGGGGACGCCGCGCGTGCTGCGGTGCCTTCCCCTGGAGCGGGCGGCGGTGGTGGACGCGATCCGGCTCGGACGCCTCTCCGGCGCCGATCCCGTCGTGCACTGCGGCTTCGGGGGCGAGGGCCGCCTCGTGCTCTCCGGACTCGACGCCGGCAACGAGATGCTGGCCGGCTACGTGGGACGCGCCCAGGGCGACCGCGTGGACGTGGAGGACCTCGAGCGCGAGCTCCCCGACGACGCCCTGCAGGTGATGTTCGCGGGCCGCCTCCCGGCGATGCTGGACCTGTTCCCGCGCCTCTCCGCCGGGCTGGGCGCGCGGGCCAAGGTGGAGCGCACGTTCTACCCCGCCCACGGCATGGGGTTCCTCGACGTCCTCCATCCGGAGGTGGGCAAGGGAGAGGCCCTCGAGTTCCTCTCCGAGCGATGGGGGATCCGCCGCGAGGAGACGATGGCGGTCGGCGACAACTGGAACGACCACGACATGCTCACGCGCGCCGGGCGCGGCCTCGTCATGGGCAACGCGGATCCGGCCCTGCACGCGCTCGGACTCGAGGTGCTGCCGACCAACGACGAGGACGGTGTCGCGGTCGCGATCGAGAAATACGTGCTGCCGGGGTGAGCGAGGAGACCAAACGGGGGAGTGGCGGAGAACAGAAGGATGCCGGGGTGCGCGCGTCCGTATGGAGCACCCCGCTGAAAAAGCATAAGGGGGTGATTCCTCATCACCCCCCGCAGACGACCGGTGCGGCTCTACTTCTTCTTCTTCTTCGTCTTCGGAGCCGCCTTCCTGGTCGCCTTCTTCATCGGCATGCTCTAAAACCCCTTTCCTGACACAGTCAGGGTGAAAGTGGAGGGGGTGATCGGTCCACCCCCCCTTGTCCCCGGGGCGCTTACTTCTTCTTCTTGGAGCCGCCCTTCTTGGCAGCCTTCTTCTTCGCAGCCATTGTCGAGATCCCCCCTTTCGGTCCAGGCATGGACAAGGAAGCCCCTGATCAACATGTCGGGTGACAAGGGGCTTGACATACTAGGTGTAGGGTAGGGAGGCGATTCTGCCTTGTCAAGGACTTTTTTCAACACCGCGCGGGCATGACGCTCAGAGGTGAAGGCTTAGCCTGTGGACGGCACTGTTGAAAAGCGGCTGACCTCGAGAAATGCCGCGCCAGTGGCTGTCGGAATCGATGTCGGGCCAGTCCTGACCCGCGGCCGGCCCGCTCCGGGCGCGCTGGCTCGGGTGAAGGGGGCCTGGAGCCCGGCCGCCGCCGCCGCGCGGAGGTCCGCCCGCCGGCGTGGGCTTGTCAATACTTCTTTGTATAGTTTAACGGCGTCCCCCCGCCGGCCCGCGAGGTCGGCCTGGTGCGCGCGCAGCAGCGCCGACCAGGGGACGAGCCAGGGCGGCTCGTCGCCCTGGGCCTCCTCCACCTCCGGCACGCGCACGCCCTCGCCGTCCCCGGAGCGGAGAAGGTCGTCGGCCAGCACCAGCGCCGCCTCGCGCGAGGCGGGCCAGGCGAGGAGGACCTCGCGCGCGCGCGCGCACGCCTCCTCGCTCCGCCTGGCCTCGCTCGCCCTCCGCGCCGCGGCCAGGAGCTGTCGCCCCTTCACCTCGGCCGCGGGCATCGGATGGGCGAGCGCGGCCTCGGCGCGCTTGCGCCACCCGCGGTCGGCGCCGGCGGCGGCGGTGCGGTAGTGGGTGGCGGCGCCCCGGCGGTCTCCTTGCTCCTCCCGGGCGTGGCCGAGGAGGACCTGCGCCTGCGCGCCCAGCGCGGGGAATCCGGCCACGCCGTCCGCGATGGGCAGGAGGACCTCGCGCACGTCCGCCGGCCGGAGATCGAGGAGGAGGGAAGCGGCGATGGACAGGCGCGCGAGCGCCCGGGCCGCCTCTCCCGGATCGGGCGCGTCCGGACGTCCGCGGAGGAGCGGGCGCGCGACCGCCTCGCTCTCCGCGTAGGCGCCCAGCCGGTCGCGCAGGTGCTCGGCCCGCTCGAGGCCCCACAGAGGCCAGCCGGCATGGCGCCGCTGCACCTCCTCGATGTCGGCGAGGGCGCCGTCGGGATCGTGCTCGTAGAAGGCGCGGATCTCGTAGAGCTGCACGCGCGCCTCCACGTCGTGCAGGGTCGCGGAGCGCGCGGCCTCCTCGATGGCGGCCAGGCCGCGGGCGCGGTTCCCGCCGGGCAGGCCGTTCAGGAAGCGGAGCAGGCGCGCAAAGCGCGGGAGCACGTCCGCGTAGTAGTCGTAGAGGCCGAGCCCGAAGAGCACGTCGGCGTCGCCGGGGTCCTGGGCGCGGGCGGCCAGCAGGTCCTCGCGCATCTGCGCGGCCGCGCGCGCGGCTTCCGATCGGCGCTGGCGGAAGAGGGCGAAGCGGCTGCGCACGCCGCTGGCCGCGCCGCGGGCGAAGCGCGCGCGCACGTCCGCGGGATCCGCGCGAAGGCGGCCGTCGGCGAGCGTCCAGGCCCGGTCGGCCGCCTGCTCGAGCGCGCGGTCCTGGGCGGTGGAGTCCGGCCGCTGCTCGACCACCCAGGCCAGGGCCAGCGCCTCGAGATAGACGGGCACCGGGTCGTCGGGGTGCGCGTGCTCGAGCGCCACCAGGCGCGCCTGCGCCTCCGCGGCCCGGCCGTCGTAGAGGAGGTCGAGGGCGGCGCGGTAGTCGTGGTCCTGGGGCGCGGCCACGACGCGGGCGGCCAGCAGGAGGGCCGCCGCCCCCGTCAACGGTAGTCGGTGCGCAGGGCGGCGCGCTGCCGATGCCGTTCGAGGCCCAGATCCACCAGCCGGGCCAGCAGCGCGTCGTACGCGATCCCCGAGGCTTCCCACAGCTTGGGGAACATGCTGATGGAGGTGAAGCCGGGAATGGTGTTGATCTCGTTCACGTAGATCCGTCCCGTCCGGCGGTCCATGAGGAAGTCGCAGCGGGCGTAGCCGCTCGCGTCCACGGCCAGGAAGGAGCGCACGCCCAGCTCCTGTGCCTCCCGCACCGCCGCCGGGGGCAGGGGGGCGGGGATGAGCAGCTGGGTGCGGCTCTCCGCCGAGTACTTCGAGTCGTAGTCGTAGAACTCGCGGTCGGGCACGATCTCGCCGGGCAGCGACGAGCGCGGCTCGTCGTTGCCGAGCACCGAGATCTCGATCTCGCGCGCGTCCAGCCCCTGCTCCAGCACGACCTTGCGATCGTAGGCGAAGGCGGCGTCGAGCGCGGGCCCGAGCTCGTCCGCCTTCTTGACCTTGCTCACTCCCACGCTCGAGCCCAGGTTGGCCGGCTTCACGAAGAGGGGAAGGCCGAGGGGGGCGGCGATGGAGGCGGCCTGCGCGCGCGCGCTCGACCGCAGCACGCGGTAGTCCGCCTGGGGCAGCCCGGCCGCGGTGAAGAGTCCCTTCATGAGCGCCTTGTCCATCCCCGCGGCGGAGGCGGCGCAGCCGGAGCCGACGAACGCCACTCCCGCCAGCTCGAGCAGGCCCTGGATGGTGCCGTCCTCGCCGTAGGTGCCGTGGAGCATCGGGAAGTAGACGTCGGGACGGGCGAGCACGGAGGAGTCGTCGAGCCGGCGCAGCCCCCCGCGGTCGGCGGGGCTGGGCACCAGGAACACGGCCGTGCCGCCCTTCTCGGCGACGCCGGGCCCGGGCTGGAGCCACCACGCGCCCTCGCGGTCGATGAGCACGGGCAGCACGTCGTGGACGAGCGAGAGGGCCTGGGCCACGGAGGCGGCCGAGCGCAGCGAGATCTCGTGCTCGCCCGAGCGCCCGCCGAAGAGGAGGGCGACCTTCAATCGTGATGTCACGAATTCAGTATAGGTCGCGGTCGCCGGCGGACGTGACGGCGCGCTGGATTACACTGCTCGGCTCATGTTCTCGTTCTCCGTCGAGGCCAGGAGCGGCCGCGCGCGGGCCGGCCGCCTGACCACGCCCCACGGCGTGGTGGACACGCCCGCCTTCATGCCGGTGGGCACGGCGGCCGCGGTGAAGGCGGTGACGCGGCGCGACCTCGAGGAGGCGGGGGCGCAGATCGTCCTCGCCAACACGTATCACCTCATGCTGCGCCCGGGGGACGCCCTCGTCCGCGACCTCGGCGGGCTTCACGGCTTCACCGGCTGGCCGGGACCCTTCCTCACCGACAGCGGCGGCTACCAGGTCTTCAGCCTGGCCAAGCTGCGGCACCTGAGCGAGGAGGGCGTGCTCTTCCAGAGCCACCTCGACGGCTCGCGGCACGCCCTCACTCCCGAGCGCTCGATGGAGGTCCAGCAGAACCTCGGAGCCGACATCGCGATGGCCTTCGACGAGTGCGCGCCCCATCCCGCGCCGCGGGAGGCGGTGGCGGAGGCCACCGCCCGCACCACGCGCTGGGCCGAGCGCAGCCGCGCCGCCCACCGTCGGGAGGACCAGGCCCTCTTCGGGATCGTGCAGGGCGGGGTGCACCTCGACCTCAGGGAGACCAGCGCGCGCGCGATCGTGGCCATGGGATTCCCCGGGCACGGCATCGGAGGCCTCTCCGTCGGCGAGTCGAAGACGGACATGCACGCCGTGCTCGACCACCTCGACCCCATCCTGCCCGCGGACAAGCCGCGCTACCTCATGGGGGTGGGCACGCCGGAGGACATCCTGGAAGCGGTGGCGCGCGGGGTGGACATGTTCGACTGCGTGCTGCCCACGCGGAACGCGCGCAACGGCCAGCTCTTCACGAGCGGGGGGCGGCTCTCCATCCGCAACGCGAAGCACCGCGCGGACCCCCGCCCGCCCGATCCCGGCTGCGCCTGCTACACCTGCCGCACGGTGAGCCGGGCCTACCTGCGCCACCTGCACCTGGCGGGCGAGATGTCGGCGGCCACCCTGATGACCATCCACAACCTGGCCTTCTACCTTGACACCCTCCGGCGCATCGGGCAGAGTATCCGTTTGGGCCGTTTCACGGGTTTCCGGGCCGATATGCTGCGGCAACTGGCTGCGGCCCCGGAGGGCGAGGGGCCCGGCCCACTCACAAGCTGAACGGCATGGTCGATCCACGCATCCTTCTCGCCCTCGCGGGCTCGCCCTCGGGCGAGCCGCCCGCCTTTGCCAGCCTCATCCTGATGGGGCTCATCTTCGGCATCTTCTATTTCGTCCTGATCCTGCCGATGAAGAGCAAGCAGAAGAAGCTCGAGGACCTCGTGAAGACCCTCAAGTCCGGGGACAAGGTCATCATCAACCCCGGCATCTTCGGGACCATCGTGGGCGTCGAAGACGATGCCTTCCAGGTGCGCGTCGACGACAAGACCAAGATCAAGGTGCTCAAGAGCGCCGTCAGCGGCCTGCAGGGGCCGCTGCCCCAAACGGAGAAGAAGTAAGCCATGCCTCCCGCCCTTCAGAACCCGTTCGTGCTCTGGTTCGTGCTCACCGTGGCCCTGGCCGTGGCCAGCTACTTCGGGGTCCGCAAGGAGCTGCGCCCGCGCGCCACCGTCTACGGCAGCTTCATCCTGGCCTGCGTGGTCGCGATGTGGCCGCCCTACGGCAAGGACGACAAGCCGGGGAAGATCCACCTCGGCCTCGACCTCAAGGGCGGGATCCACCTCGTCCTGCAGGTGGTCACGGACGACGCCCTCAACGCCACGATCGGCGACGCGGTCGGCAACGCCCGCACCCAGACGAGCGCCAAGGGCATCCAGGTGGCGGGAGTCAAGGCCCTGGGCCCGACCTCCTTCGCCGTGGAGGGCGTGGAGCCGGCGCGGGTCAAGGACGTCCGCGACCTCCTCCACGATTTCTTCCGGGCCACGGAGGGCTGGGACGTGCGCGAGCAGGGGCAGGGGGGCTTCCTGGTCCGCATGACCGACCCCTTGATCAGCCGCATCCGCGACAACACGGTCAAGGAGGCGATCCGGACCCTGGAGCGGCGCGTCAACCAGCTCGGGGTGGCGGAGCCGGTGATCGCCCAGCACGGGGCCAGGGGTGACCAGATCCTCGTCCAGCTCCCCGGGGTGACCGACGTGGAGGCCGCCAAGCGCGTCATCAGCACGACCGCGCAGCTCTCCCTCAAGCTCGTGGAGGACAACGCGGGCAGCCGGGAGGCCCTGCTCGAGAAGACGGGAGGCAAGGTTCCCGACAACATGGAGGTCGTGCAGGGGCAGGGCCGCGAGGCCGGCACCCCCGAGTTCTACCTCGTGCGCAAGGAGGCCGTGATCACTGGCCGCGACCTCAAGACCGCGCGTGTCGGAGTCGGACAGACCAACGAGCCCGACGTCAGCTTCATGCTCAACCCGGCGGGGGCGGACAAGTTCAAGCGCGAGACGGGACGCAACATCGGCCGGCGCCTGGCCATCATCCTCGACGGCTCCGTGGCCTCCGCGCCCACGATCCAGAGCCAGATCGGGGCGGAGGGCCAGATCACCGGCCGCTTCAGCGCCCAGGAGGCGGACGAGCTGGCCAAGGTGCTGCGCGCGGGAGCGCTTCCGGCCACGTTGAAGTACCTGCAGGAGCTGACGGTGGGCGCGTCGCTCGGACGAGACTCCATCCGCGAAGGCGTGACCGCGGCCGGGATCGGCATGGCCTTCCTCGGCATCTTCATGATCGTCTACTACCGCCTTTCCGGGGTGAACGCGATCGTGGCCCTGACCGCCAACATCGTCATCCTGCTGGGGGCGATGGCCTACTGGGGGGCCACGCTCACGTTGCCCGGCATCGCCGGCATCATCCTGACCGTGGGCGTGGGCGTCGACACCAACGTGCTCGTGTTCGAGCGCATCCGCGAGGAGCTGCGCAAGGGCAAGACAGTCAAGGGCGCCATCACGAGCGGCTTCGAGCGCGTCCTGATCACCATCGTGGACACGCACGTTTGCGCGGTCATCGCCGCCATCTTCCTCTTCGCATTCGGCACCGGGCCCGTCAAGGGGTTCGCGGTGACGCTCGCGATCGGCTTGGTGGCCAATGTCTTCGCGTCCTACTTCGTCTCCCATTTCATCTTCGAGTGGGTCCTCGGCAAGCGCCAGGTCGCCTCTCTCAGCATCTAAGGACCCGGCAATGGAGATCCTCAAGAACCCGAACTATGACTTCCTCGGCAAGACCAAGGTCCTGATCGGCCTGAGCCTGGCCCTGATCGTGGCCGGGGTGGCCTACATCGCGACCCATGGCGTGCGCTACGGAGTCGAGTTCTCCGCCGGCACGCAGCTCATCGCGCGCTTCCAGAACCGCCCCGAGGTGGACAGTGTGCGCGCGGCGGTGGACAAGGTTTCGGCGGGCGCCACCATCCAGACGTACGACGACCCCGCCAAGAACCAGGTCCTCATCCGCGTGCCCCACATGGGCGAAGGGGAGGCCGATCTCTCCGCGCAGGCCCAGGCCATTCGGCAGTCCCTCGCCTCCAGCTACGGCCAGAACCCCGTGATCGAGTCGTCCACCGAGGTCGTGGGGCCGACCGTGGGGGCGGAGCTGCGGCGGAAGGCGATCCAGATCACGATCTTCGGACTGCTCTTCCAGCTCGTCTACATCGCCTTCCGCTTCGGGGGCGCCATGTGGGGGACGGCCGCCACCATCGCCGTATTCCACGACGTCCTGATCACGCTGGGCCTCATCGTGATCCTCCACTACGAGATCACCCTCAACGTGATCGCGGCCCTGCTCACCCTGGTCGGCTACAGCCAGAACGACACCATCGTCATCTTCGACCGCGTGCGCGAGAACCTGAAGCAGCGCCGCAAGGAGCCGCTGGCCAAGGTCATCAACGACTCCATCAACCAGACGCTGAGCCGCACCATCATCTCGAGCGGCACCACCTTCCTCACCGTCCTCGCCCTCTACCTCTTCGGGGGTGAGGTCCTGCGGGGCTTCGCCTTCACGATGGTGATCGGGATCATCGTCGGCACCTACTCGACCATCTTCATCGCCAGCCCCATCGTCGTGTGGTGGGACCACTTCCGGAAGCGGAACCAGACGCGCCCGGCGGCACGGGCGGCCCTCTAGAAGGAGCCGAAGGGCCGGCGAATGGCCCGCGTCTTGCTTTTTCCCGGCCGGCCGCTCTTCCTGTGACGTGGATTGCAGCCTGGGGGGGACACCTGACGTCCAAGGATGAGAGCGGGGGCCGGGTGGTAAGATGGCGATGACGATGAGCGCGGTCCCGATGTCACCGGAGCCTCCTCCGGAATCGCGCGTGCCCGGCCACGATCCCGCCGACGACCTCTTCAAGGATCTCGTCGTCTCCGACCCCGGCCGTGTCCGCAAGACTGGCGTCTCCTGGTACGCGTCGGCGATCGGACACACCGTCGGTCTCGTCCTCGTCGTCCTCGTCCCGATCTTCTGGCCGAGCGCCTCGCCGACCCATCCCGACTACATTCGCGCCCTCATCTACAACCCGCCGCCCCCGCCGCCCCCGCCGCTGCCCAAGGGCTCGGCCATGCTGGAGAAGCAGGAGCCGGCCAAGCCGGTGACTCCCGATCCCGAGCCCGACACGCCCAAGTTCACGGCCGATATCCCCAAGGAGGAGCCGCTCAGGCACGAGGCGCGGGACAAGGCCGAGGAGCAGACGGGCAGCCCCAACGGGTCCGACATCGGGGTGCCGGAGGGGATGGAGGAGGGCGTCGAAGGCGGCGTGGTGGGCGGGGTCCCGGGCGGCGTCCTGGGTGGCGTCATCGGCGGCACCGGCGACGGCGTCGTGATGGACTACGACCAGGGGCCGCGGCCGATCAAGATCACGCAGCCCAAGTACCCGCCGGAGGCGTTCGTCAAGAAGATCGAGGGCACGGTCGAAGTCGAGATCCTCATCGACTCCACCGGCCGCGTGGCCAAGGCGCGGGTGGTGCGCTCGATCCCCGCCCTCGACAACGCCGCCGTCGAGACCGTGAAGCAGTGGGTGTTCTCGCCCGCCATCAAGGGCGGGAGGCCGGTGGCGACCGTGGCCAGCGCGCCGGTGACGTTCAGGATTTTCTAGTCTTTTATCTCAGGGGGGGCACTCACGCACCGCCCGGTCGCCGTTTCGCGACCCCCCCTGAAACCCCCCACCGCTGCGCCGCCGCTGCGCGGCGCCGCGCTCCCTGGTCGCGCTCGAAGCTGAGCTCAGGGGTGAGCTCAGCGGAAGAAGATCAGGGTCACGAGAACGAAGCAGGGGATGAGGACGGCGCCGCTGTAGAGCATGTATCCGGCGAAGCTGGGCATGAGCACCCCGCGCTCCTCCGCGATGGCGCGGACCATGAAGTTGGGGCCGTTGCCGATGTAGGTGTTCGCGCCCATGAAGACGGCACCCGTGCTGATGGCGGCAAGGACCTCGTGGCTCACTCCCGCCACCTGCGGCGGAAGGCCGAGCGACTGGGCCACGGCCAGGAACGTCAGGTAGGTGGGCGCGTTGTCGAGGACGGACGAGAGCAGGCCGGAGGCCCAGAAGAAGTGCCAGGGGGCGACCAGGCCCAGGGCCTGTCCGCGGGCACGCAGGACGTCGAGGGCGGGGATCATGGTCAGGAAGATCCCTGCGAACAGGGCCGCCACCTCCAGGATCGCGTGGAAGGTGAAGCGGTTCGCCTCGCGCACCGCCCGCGGGGTCCAGACGAGCGACAGGGTGGCGACGGCCAGCATCGCCGCCTCCCGCCAGGGGGCGTGCAGGAAGCCCACCGCCGCCACCACGCCGAGCAGCAGCAGGACGTTGCGCCATCCGGTGACACGGATCGGCCGCACCTCGCTTCGGTCGCGGGCGAGGGCGGCCGCCTCCTCGCGGGCATGGGCGCG
Source organism: Vicinamibacteria bacterium (assembly GCA_041481445.1). Classification (GTDB taxonomy): domain Bacteria; phylum Acidobacteriota; class Vicinamibacteria; order Fen-336; family Fen-336; genus AA29. The sequence continues at coordinate 1,165 of JBGPBV010000005.1, read as the reverse complement.
CACGTCCCAGAGGTAGTACACGACCAGGAGGAAGCTCACCGCGAAGAGCCATTGCGGGGCCAGCCGCAGTGTCCAGGTGAAGGGCACGCCCAGGAGGTAGCCCAGGAAGAGCGGCGGGTCGCCGAGCGGGGTCAGGCAGCCGCCGATGTTGGACACGATGAAGATGAAGAACACGACCGTGTGCACCACGTGACGCCGCTCCTGGTTGGTGGCGAGGAGGGGCCGGATGAGGAGCACGGACGCCCCCGTCGTCCCGATCAGGGAGGCCAGCAGGGCGCCGAGGGCGAGGAAGAGCGTGTTGACGATCGGACGGGCCTCGATGTCGCCCGTCACCAGCACGCCTCCCGAGATCACGAACAGGCTGCCCAGGAGGATGATGAAGGACGCGTAGTCCCCGGCGGTGTGCAGGAGCGCGGCCGGGCGGTGCCGGGCGTAGAGGACGACCACGGGCAGGCCGAGCAGGACGGAGAGGCCGAGCTTGCGCGCGTTCGAATCCCAGAATCCGGGCGCGGCCAGGGGCAGCACCGCGATCGCGAGGAGCATGATCGCGAACGGGGCCACCCAGCCCGCCGGTGGCACGAAGGAGGTCAGGTCCATGCCCGGGTCTGCAAAGGGCTCAGTATAGGGGATGGCGGGCGCGGAACCGGGGCCCCCCCGGCGGTGTCGAACGTACGGAGGGCCGCGTCCCTGGGTGGCACGGCAAAGTCGCTCGGCTCCTGGCTGCGGTCTTGACAGCCTTCAAAAGGCGGACCTAGAATCGATTTCTTCCCTCACAGCGAGCCGGCGGGAAAGCGAGGCGGGGCATGCAGCAGAGGCTGTTCGAAGACCTCATCGAATCCGACGTGGTGAAGCACAAGACCAAGCAGTCGCTGACACTGCCGGTCTCCATTGCGATCCACGCGGTCGTGCTGCTCCTGGTCGTCGTCGTCCCCCTCCTGACCTCCCAGGATCTGCCCGAGCCCACCTCGGTCGTCAAGGCGTTCTTCGTGGAGCCGGCCGCCGCGCCGCCCCCGCCGCCGCCTCCCCCTCCTCCCGCCCCGCGCCAGCAGAACACGCCCAAGCCGATGTCCACCCCCGTGCCCACCGAGAACAAGTTCCAGGCCCCGATCGAGACGCCGGAGCAAGTCAAGCCCGACGAGGGCATCGACCTCGGCGTCGAGGGCGG
>JBGPBV010000004.1:0-96381 GCA_041481445.1 Vicinamibacteria bacterium | reverse complement strand
GGAGGCGCCTTCGCGGCGCCGCGCGTTCGCGGGCGGCCTCGTGCTCGGCCTGTCCGCCCTCGCCCGCTCCGTCTCCACGGGGTTCCTGCCCCTGGCCGCGGCCTGGCGCTGGTGGATCGCCGGACGCGGACGGGCCGGCCTCCGGGCGGCGGCGCCGATCCTCCTCGGGGGCGCGGTCGTGATCCTGCCCTGGACCGCGCGCAACGTCTTCCTCGTGCACGACGCCGTCCTCATCGAGAGCGCCGCGTTCGAGAACATCTGGTACGCGAACAATTTCGCGGAGAAGGACCGCTACGCGCGCCAGGCCGAGGTCATCCACGGCGAGCCGACGCCGGCCGGACGCCGCCAGGCCGCGCTGCTGTTCGCGATGCGCGGGATCTCGCGCCATCCGGACATGTTCCTGGACAAGATCCGCGTGAACTTCTGGCACTTCGTGCGTCCGGAGGGCCTGCACAACCTCATCGCGGTCCAGCGGTCGCTGGAGCCCTGGCGCCACGCCGGCAGCCTGCTGCTCGACGACCTCTTGATGGTGATGGCGGTGCCGTTGACGGCGGCGTTCCTGCTCGCCGGACGCCGCTCGCCGACCTGGGGGATCGTCACTCTCTGGATGGCGTACTACCTGATGATGGTCGTGGTCATCTTCCACAACGAGGTGCGCTACCGCAGCGCGTTCGTGCCGTTTGCGTTCGTGGCCGCGGCCGGAGGACTGGCCGCGCTCGCGGATCGCGAGCGCCGCCGAAGCCTGGTGACGTGGGCCGGCCTCGCTCTCGGCCTCTTCGTGGTGGTCGGGATGCTGCGGCCGTACGCGGCGAGCGCGTGGCGCGACCTCGCCGCCACCCGCATGATGGCCAGCGCGGCTCGCGCGGTCGAGGCGGGCCACCTGGACCAGGCCTGGCGCATCGCCGAGCAGGCGGCCGCGCGCGCGCCCCGATCGGCGCGGCCCTGGTACGACCTCGGCAAGGCGCTCGACTTCGGCGGCGAGGTCCCGGGTGCCCTGGCCGCGTACGCGAAGGGCGATCCCCGCGGGAACTTCGCGAACTGGCGGGGAATGCTCGGTCGCGCGCGCCTGCTGCCGAAGACGGGCGACGACGCGGCGGCGGCGGTGCGGCTCGTGGACCGCACGTCGTTCGACACGGACCCCTGGCTCGTCCTGGAGATCGCCTGGCGCGAGCTGCCACCGCCGTGGACGGACGAGGTCGCGCTCGCGCGCAACGACTACGGCGCCGTGCGCGGGTTCTTCCATCCGCGGGGCGCGGATCCATCGCTGGGCGCGGGCAACTCGCTCTGGGCGCGCTACGACGACGGCGGTCCCGCGCCCCCGCCGGGCGGGCACCGCTGGACGCGAGGGCGCGCCTGGGTCCGGCTCGTTCCGACCTCGCCGGCGCCCTTCTACGACGTCACGATCGAGATGGGCTCCCCGTTCCCGTCTCCACTCGCCTCGCCCGTGGTGACCCTTCGCGGCAACGACGGCGTCGTGCACGCGCAGACGCTCGGTCCCGCGATCCAGCCGTACACGTTCCGCATGGGCGGAGTCGCCCCCGGCCAGCCGCTCGTCATCCGCCTCGACAGTCCCGTGTGGAGCCGGATCGGCGAGCCGGCGGACCAGGGCATCCGCGTCGATCGCATGCGCGTGCGCCCGGCGTCCTGACCCGCGCCGGCGGCGGCGCGTCTTGCGCGCGCGCGGCGCCGGATGCTATAAAGAGGGTTCTGCGCCGTGGCCCGGTAGCTCAATGGTAGAGCAAGAGACTCTTAATCTCTGGGTTGAAGGTTCGAGCCCTTCCCGGGTCACCAACAGAACCAATCCTTCACGCGGCTGAACGGTCCCTTCGATACGACGAGGTGTCAGGTCGACCCTCAGGCGGAGCGGGGGGCCACCTTCTTCGTCACGAGCAACACCAGCGAGCCGACGCCCCAACTGACGAGCGGCAAGACGACGGCCCCGAGCACGAGGTGGGCCCCGACGTGGAGCCAGTTCTTGCCGTCGCCGCCCCCGCTGTACTCGGGCGCCGTATAGATGTTGTCGCGGCCGGTGACGATGGCCAGCGCGACGGCCAGCGCCACCAGGCCCTCCCCGAGGACGCTTTGAAACAGGACCAGGGGATAGAGCTGCTTGTAGCTCCCGAACCCTCGCGTGTGGACGGCCACGCCGTAGTACAGCACGCCGAGGAGCAGCACCACGGTCACGCTGATCCACTTGGCCGTGGCGTTCGGGGTGCCGCTCAGGGAAAGCGTCAGGCGTACGAGCCACGCCAACACGATGACGGCGAGGACGACCTTCTGGAAGCCCAGGTACTGGGCCACGGTCTTGCCGAACATCATTCCTCCTTGCCTTGCGGGCCCGACAACGGGCCTATACTCCGCGCATCACTCCCCGAGGCGTCCCGGGACCGGGATACGCCTGGGGTCAATTCGTCGTGAGGGCTCCGTGCGGCCGGCCGTCATTGTAGTCGCGAAGCCACCCTGCGAGTCGGCGGCGAAAGGAAGGCCTTGAGATGGGATTCACTCCGCCACCGCCCACCCAGCCCCGCCAGGGCCTGGCCATCGCCTCCCTGGTCATCGGCATCCTGAGCCTCCCCACCCTCGGCTGCCTGGGCGTGGGCGCCGTGCTGGGCATCGTCCTGGGGATCATGGCGCTCGTGCGCGCGGGTCGCGACCCTCGCGAGTACGGCGGTCGGGGCTTCGCCATCGGCGGTATCGTGGCCAGCGCGATCTCGCTCCTGGTGGCCATTCCGCTCGTGGGCATCGTGGCCGCCATCGCCATCCCCAGCCTGCTGCGGGCCCGCGTATCCGCGAACGAGGCGGCGACCATCGGGGACGTGCGCACGGTGATCTCCGCCCAGGCCGCGTACGGCTCGGCGAACTGCGACACCTACGGACGCCTGGAGTGCCTGTCGAATCCGCGTGGCACCGGATGCCTCGTCGACTATCCGGCGACGGCACCCACGTTCCTCGATTCGACGCTCACCTCCGCACAGCTCAAGTCGGGCTACCGCCGCACTTTCCATCCCGGCGCCGAGGTGGCCCTCGCCCACCGACCGGGATGCGCGGGGGGGACGGGGCTCGCGTCCTTCGCCTACACGGCCGAGCCCGCGACCCGCGGGCAGACCGGGGTGCGCGGGTTCTGCGGCGACGACTCGGGCCAGATCTGCTTCACGAGCGACGGCAGCGCGCCGCCGGTGACGAACGGCCGCTGCGCGGAGGGCTGCACGCCGCTGCGCTGACCGCGGCCGAGGCGCGCCGGAGCCGCCGAAGCGTGGCCGCTCGCCTTGGGGAAGGCGGAGGCCGGTTAGGATGGGGAGTGGCTTCCGCGTCCGATCCCGATGCCGCGGCGCAATACCTGAGGCGCGCCTTCCAGGCGCAGATGAGCGGAGACCTCGCCACCGCGATCGATCTCTACCAGCGGTCGATCGCCTCATGCCCCACCGCGGAGGCGCACACGTTCCTCGGCTGGACCTATTCGTTCCAGGGACGGCTGGAGGAGGCCATCGAGGAGTGCCAGAAGGCCATCGCCGTGGATCCCACGTTCGGCAACCCCTACAACGACATCGGAGCCTACCTCATCGAGATGGGACGTCTGGACGAGGCCATTCCCTGGCTCGAGCGCGCCCGTCGCGCCCCGCGGTACGAGTCGCCGCACTTCCCGCGCTTGAACCTCGGCCGGGTGTACCTGGGCAAGGAGATGTATTCACGCGCGCTCGAGGAGTTCCAGGCGGTCGTGGAGCTGATGCCCGACCACGTGCCGGCCCAGCGAGCGGTCGCCGCCATCAAGCGCAAGCTCAACTGAGCCGTCAATCCGGTTCGAAGGTGCTGGTCCCCTCGGTGTGCGTCCGACCCTGCTCGTATCTTCAGGAGTTAGTCGGAGTGCAAGTAAGCCGGCAGCGGCATGTGATGGCTGCCGATACCGTCACAGGCGAGCCTGTCGCGCCCCGGCATCGGGCTACGCTCCCCGGCATGAAGCATCTCGCCCGCGCCCTCGACACCGTGAAGGCCGCCAACGACGCCCTGGCCGTGCACGCTCGTTGCGGCCATCAGCGCTGCGACGGCTGCATCGACGTGTGCGTGCAGTTGATAGCCACCGAGCAGGCGATCGAGCAGGCCTTCCGCCACGCATTCTCGTCGGCGAGCAGCCGGCCGGCCCGGACGAAGGCGCACCCACGGCATTCAGGGGTCACCGTTCACTGAGCCTGGGCGCGAGCCTGGCGGCGACGCCGGGCTCTCAGCCGCGCGGCGCCGGCGTGCGGCAGAGCCGGTTCTTGCCTCGCCGGTCGGTCTCCCACGTGTGGGGCGCGGAGAGCACGTCGACCTTCAGCATCGAGGTCACGAACGTCTTCGACCCGTCCTGGTCGAAGTGAACGACGGTGTGCCCTCCGGTCGACGAGGTCGTCACGCCGGCGCCGAAGACCGCGTGACTGACGCGCTGGCCTTCGTCGAAGGCCGGCTCGGCGGCCCTCGTGGCGACGGGCGCCACGGGAAGCCGCGGGAACGACGTCCTCGGCGCCCTCGGGAGCCCGACCGGCACCGTAGGCGTGGGTGACGGTGTCGGTGTCCACGACCGGTGCTTCTGCACCTTCGTGTGCGCCTCCCGATAAGTGGCGAGGTCGGTGGCGTCGATCGTGATCACGTCCGGGCTCGCCGTCTCGCCCTGCGCCACCACTTGCCGCAGCTTCTCGTAGCAGATGGCGGGGCCGTCCTGCAGCCCTAGCCGTCCGGGACCGAACTCCTCGATCGCGATGCGGACCTTGAACTCCGTCGATCCCTCGGACCCGCAGACGCGGAGCCGGAACTCGCGGTACTCGGGGGCATCCTGGAAGTCCAGGTACTCGATGCGGACGAAGCGGCCGGGAGCGGGTGGTGGAGGTACCGGCAGCGGAAGGAGCGTCTCTTCGGACATCTTGCCCTCACGTGCACGGAGCTCGTGAGGGACCAGGATGGCCCGCGCGGCTGAGTGGCTGGACATCATTATACCATGCCGCCTCCCGGCGGATCATGGGCCGGAGCCGCCGTCGCCCCCAAGCCTCGCGTCCAGATGCGAAATGATCCGCACATTACTACCACTGGTAGTAACGGACCTCGCGCCGTACCCTTCGTGACTCCTACTCTGCGTCCCGGGGCGTGGCGGGCGGACCCGCCTTCCGATCTGCGGTGCTGCGCTTGAGAGAGCGTCACGCCCCGGGGCACCACACCGGCGCGATGGACCAGATCAGGGCCCGGTGAACAGGGCGAGGTCGATGGCGTCCGCCATGATCCGGTAGCCGGCGGCGGACGGGTGCAGGTGGTCGCCGCCGTCGGCGGCGGCGGACAGGCGGGACGGCTTCTCCGGGTCCCGCGTGACGGCGTCGAAGTCGATCACTCCGTCGAACCGGCCGCTCGTCCGGATCCACTGGTTGATCCTCTGGCGGTCCGCCTCCGCATCCGGAACGAAGTAGCTCGCGAACCCTTCGAAGGGCAGGATCGTCGCCCCGTAGACCCGGATGCCGTGGGCGTGCGCGCGCACGACGATCTGCTCGTAGGCGGCGATCACGTCCTCGGCGGTGGCCCAGGTCTCGCCGCGGGCGCGGGCGGCCACGCGGGTCCCGATGTCGTTGATCCCCTCCAGGACGATCAGCCAGCGGACGCCGGGCTGGGCCAGGACGTCGCGATCGAAGCGGGCGAGGGCATTCGGACCCAGGCCGTCGCGCAGCAGGCGGTTCCCGCCGATCCCATGGTTGAGGACCCCGACCTGGGCCGTCTTCTTCGCGGACTGCAGGCGGCGGGCCAGGTCGTCCGGCCAGCGGTCGTTGCCGTTGGTCGTCGATCCGCGTCCGTCGGTGATGGAATCGCCGAGGGTGACGACGGCGGATGCGGACGTGGCCGCCTGGACGTCGAGGCCGTTGACGAAGTACCAGTGATCGACGCGCCCGGCGGTGGCGAGCTCCGCCGCGGACACCGCCTCGCCCGACTGCAGGTACGACGTCGTGCGCGACCCGGGGTGGCCGGTGACCTCGACCGGCGCTCCCTTCACGTACAGGGTGATCGCGACGTCCGTCAGGGGCGGCAGCTCGAAGTCGAGGGGATCGGAGACGGCCAGCGCGCCCTCGGGGATCGTCACCGAGGGCTGGCCGTGGAAGGACAGCGCGCGATCGGTCGCGGCCTGGATCGCGCTCCCCCCGGCCGCGCGCGCCAGCCGGGCCGACTGCAGCGTGAGCGCGGTCTTCCCGAACGCGTTCGAGAAGCGCACGCGCACCCTCTTGCCCCCGATCGAGACGTGCACGATCTGGCGCAGCGTGGTGTCGGCGAAGCCGGGCGCCGGCGGCAGGTTCGCGTCCTCGGTCAGCTGGGGCGACGAGGCCCACGTGCCCACCCACCGGGCGCCGCCGTCGCTCGTGCGCGGCCCGGCCGCCTCGAGCGGCGCCGTCAGGAGCAGTCCGATTAGCGCACAACCGAGTCCCGGCCACGCCCTTGTCTTCATGGGTTTTCCGCTATCATGCCGCGCTCGCGCCCCGCCCGACGTCGGCTCGGGACCTGGAGGAAGGAGACCCGATTGGAGCACGACGACCGGGACCTGAAGTACGCCTGGTACGTCGCCGTCGTGCTGACGGTCTGCTACACGCTCTCGTTCATCGACCGGCAGATTCTGGGCCTGCTGGTCACGCCGATCAAGCAGGAGCTGGGGATCAGCGACACGCGCATCGGCCTCCTGCAGGGGCTGGCCTTCGGCCTCTTCTATACGATGCTGGGCCTCCCCATGGGCCGCCTCGCCGACCGCGGCAGCCGGCGCCTCCTGGTCGTCCTGGGCATCGTCGGATGGAGCATCATGACGGCCCTGTGCGCGGGCGCGCGCACCTTCTCGACGCTCTTCCTGGCCCGGATGGGCGTGGGCATCGGCGAGTCCACGCTCTCGCCCGCCGCCTTCTCGCTCTTGTCGGACTACTTCCCCAGGCAGCGCCTGGCCACGGCGCTCAGCATCTTCTCGATGGGCATCTTCTTCGGCTCCGGCCTGGCCCTGATCCTCGGCGGGCTCGTCATCGGCGCGGTGGGATCGTGGCGGCTCACCTTCGTGATCGTCGGCCTGCCCGGCCTGCTCGTCGCCCTGCTCGCCCTCACGATCAAGGAGCCGCCGCGAAGGAACCTGCTGCGGGCGGCGGACGGCCAGGTGTCGCGGCTGAGCCTGACCGACGTCGCCTTTCAGGTGAAGGTGCGCTGGCAGTCCGTGGCCGGCATCTGCATCGGGTTCGCGGCCCAGGCCTGCTGCAACTACGCGCAGCAGGCCTGGCTGCCGACCTTCTTCGTCCGCCTGCACGGCTGGACGCCGCGGCGCGCCGGCCTGACCCTGGGCGTGATCTCGCTCGTGACCGGCCTCCTCGGCGCCTACGTCGGCGGCAGCCTCACCGATCGCTGGCAGCGGCGCGGCATCGCGGAAGCCCCGCTGCGCCTGGGCGTGCTGGCCACCACCTGTGCCGGGGTCGCGTTCACGCTGGCCATGGCGATGCCCGCGCTGGGCGCGCAGCTCGCGCTGCTGGCCCCCGCCTTCTTCTTCCTGTCCATGCCCATCGGCAGCGTCTACGCCTCCATCCAGCTCATCCTGCCCAACCAGGTGCGGGGCCAGATCGGAGCGCTGCAGATGCTCACCCTCAACCTCGGCGGCCTCATCCTGGGACCGGCGCTGCCGGGCTTCCTCAACGACTACGTGTTCCGGGATCCGCAGATGATCGGCTGGTCACTGGCCCTGACCGTCGGGGCGGCCTCCTTCTTCTCGGCCGCCCTCTTCCGCATCACCTGGCACCCCTATCGGAGGGACTACGCCGCGATGCACGGGAGCCCGTCAGCGGCATAGGCCGGCCAGCCGGGCCAGCGCATCGTCGGCGCTCGGCGGTGCGGACAGGCCCCGGGCCGCCGCCACCTGATCGAGCAGCGTGGCGCCGCCGGCCAGGGCCACGTCCGGATCGACGGCGTAGGCGGGATCGGCCTCCGCCTCGGCCAGGGTCACGAGCTGGAACCCGCGCTGCTCGAGCAGGTCGAGGAGCCGCGGCAGCATCACCGTCTCGAATCCCCCGATGTGCAGCAGCATGACGTGGGCGATGTCGCGGCCGTAGAGGCGCTGAGCGCCGGCCTGGGCGTCGGAGAGGGACCGCTCCGCCCGTTGGAGGTAGCTCTGCTTCATCCATTCAACCGCGCCCGTGTCGTTCTTCGCCAGGCACCGCGCGTACGGATCGTTGTAGGCGTAGTCGTCGAAGCTCACCGTCACCTGGGCGACGCGGTAGCCATTCTCCGCGAGGAACCGCCTCACCGCGTGCCGCTTCTCCAGCGTGTCGCCCTCGCGCAGATAGGGGAATCGCAGCCAGTGCCAGCCCTCGTCTCCCATGGAGGCGCGCAGGACCGCTTCGCCCGCCACGATGTCCTGCTCGAACGCCTCGGGCGTGTTCGCGCTCAGGTTCATATGCGAGTAGGTGTGGTTCCCGAGCGGCTGGCCGGCCGCCCGCCAGAGCCGGAGGACCTCGGCGGTGTCCGCGGTGCCGTCCAGGCCCTTGCCGTTCACGAAGCCGTAGACGGGCGGTGCCCCGTGGGCCTGGAGCGCGGCCAGGAGGCTTCGGGCGACGTCGCTGCGGGTCATGCCCGCCGGCAGGTCGGCGTGGACGGGCAGGTCGTCGAAGGTGAGCGCCACCCTGGGCGACCCCGGCGCGGTCGTGGCGGCCGCCGCCGGCTTCATGTTCAAGATGATCCGCCGATACGAGACGAGGCTCGGCGTGCCGTTGTCCTCGACGGCCAGGATCACGTGGGCGATGCCCTCCGCCTTGGGAAGGACGATCGCTCGCGCGCCGTCCGCGCCCTCTATCTCGATCCGGGGCGGGAGCTCGCGCGGCCCGCCCGCGGGGGCGGAAGGGATGCCGCCCTGGCCGGGAGTGCCGGCCCCTCCGGCGGGCGGCCGGCGCCGGACGAGCACGGGCTGTCCCGGAATCCCGGTGCCCGCCTCCGGGTAGAAGAACCAGGTGAACCTCGAGATGTCGCCGTCGGGATCGACCGTGCCCGCGGCGTCGAGGGTCACCGGCGTGCCGACGGTGGCGTCCAGCACGAGAGGCTCGGTGCCGGGCCGCCCGTTCACCACGACCTTCGGGTTGTGGTTCGCCTCGCGCACGGCCTTGATCGTCCAGTCCATCCGCGCCGCGAAGTCGTGTTGGAACGCCGTCCGCCAGCGCCAGATCGTGGCCTGGTCCGACGTATAGGTCTTGCCGTCGGCGGCGACGACCGCGTCCCGCGAGCTGTCCCTCCCCGGATAGGAGTCGCCACCCTGGGTCCAGAACGGACGCGTCTCGCCCGCCGGCTGTCTCCACACGTACCGCCCGCCCCAGCCGCCGTAGGCCGGGCTCATGGCGCTGGCCAGCCCGTTGTCGATCAGGCCGAGGAACGAAGGCGTGTCGCCCTCGTGGATGCAGCAGGGGTAGGGATAGAGCTTTCCGAGCGGCCCCTTGCTGCGGATGCTCGCGTTCACCCACTCGTCGGAGAAGGTCGTGAAGTCCGCGCCCGGGGCATTGCGATAGAAGCGATCGCCGCTGATGCCCGTCCAGGTCGCGAAGTAGTACTGCTCGCCGTCCTGGGTGGACGGCGTGGCGACGTAATGGAGCGCGGGGAGCTCGCGCCGGATCCACGGGCCGGCGTCGTCCTGGTCGGAGATGGTGTAGACGCGCAGCTTCGCCACGATGGCTTCGACCTGGGCCGGCGTGCGCGTGGCCCGCGCGTCCTGGAGGGCCTGGGCGAGCGTGTTCGTCCCTCCCCAGCCGAGGACCCAGAGCGGCCTCGGGTCGGCCTTTTCGGCGGCGCGGAGGATCAGCTCGGCCCCGGGCGAGGTCTTGCCCGGCCCCACCGCCTCCATGCCGTAGGTCGGCTGCCCCGGCACCACGACGGCGCGCAGCGCGGCCGCGGTGGGAAAGCCGGGCGCATGCTTCAGCAGGTTCGGCTGCACCGTCTCGTACGCGTCGAGGAGCGAGAGGATGACGTCCGGGCGGACCTTGTTCTTCATCCAGGTCGAGGTGGTGGCCACGAGACCTTCGACCTCGAATCCGTTCGAATAGAGGAGGAAGCGGACCATCGACATCTGGTCGTCGGGCTCGTTGGCGATGTCGGTCATCACGATCACGCGCGGGCGCGCCACGAACGGGTCCACGCGGGACGCCGCGGGGGGCTCGGCGGCGCGGACGTCGAGGCTGCTCGCCAGGCAAAGGGCAACGAGCAGCGCGGCGCGGGACGGGGGCATGGCCATCTCCTCTACTGGGGGCCGAGCTCGTAGACTACTTCCAGCGGGCACTTACACGCCGCGGACCTCGAGACCGAACGACCGTGCGGCCAGAGCGAGATCGCGGTCGTGGGTCGCCATCACGAGCGGACGCTGGGTACGGTCCCGCCACAGGAGCGCAGTCGACAGGTGCAGGGCATCCAGCGTCCCGAGAGCCATCGGAAACGGCTCGGAGGCACGGGCCAGGATCGGTGGCTGGAGCAGGACGAGGTCGACGGCCTCCAGCCATTCCGTGACCATCTCGCGCCGCGACGCCGCTTCCTCCATGGACAAGGCGCCCTGAAGACGCAACCGGTCGAGAGTCCGGAGAGCCTCCACCGCGAGCAGCTCGCTCGAGACGAGGGCGCTACAGGACCGCAGCTCCTCGAGCGCGCCCGGCTCGCGCAGAACCAGTCGGAGCAGGGCCGAGGTGTCGAGGTAGGCGATCACCGCGACGAGCGGTCGCGGAGAAGGGCGGACAGGCTGTCGGTTGCCCGGGACGACCGGGGAGGAAGACGCAGGTCGAGCGGCTTGCGCGTGGCGCGCCGGATCTCCAGGGGCCCCTCGGCCTGGTAGGGGACGATCTGGGCGATCGGGGTATCCCGGTCGAGGACGGTGATGGTGCGCCCACCGCGCACCCTGCGCAGGTGCTGGCTGAGGTGAGCCTTGAGATCCGCGACGCCGACCCTGCTCATGACCTCATTATGGTCATCAGTAGTCACATGTGTCAAGCCAGTCGCCGTCAGGGCACGAGCTCGTCCCGGCCGATGTCGCAGACCAGCTCCTGCGGGCGCGGGTCTCTCTCGAAGTCGAAGGCGGGCGCCTCCGTGCAGGTGCCCGCGTTGCGCGCGGGCGACCCGGACATGAGGTGCCCCACCGTGTCCGCGAGCATGGGATCGGCCGAGACGTTCGCGGCCGCCGTGATGTCGATGAGGGCGTTCACGGCCGCGATGGTGGTGAGGTCGTTGAACTGCTCGTCACGATAGAGGACGCTCGCCCCCGACGACGTCCAGATGTCGTTGTTCTCGAGGACGGCAGGATCGGCGGCGGCGCTGGTCTCGCCGATGCCCATGTTCACCGAGCACACGCCGCCCGAGATGACGTTGTTGCGGACGAGGCCGCGCGCGCTGCTCGCGCCCCCGCCCTGGAGGCCGATCCCGCGGCTGGTGCAGGCGGCCTCCTGGAGCCCGCGCAACCTCGGGAGAGCCGGCCACGGGCGCCGGGCCTTGACGCGTCCGGGGCCAGGTGAGTATCCTTCCATCCGGATCGAGCGATGTCTCGCGCAGGAAGGAGGCGGGGCCCATGAACGCCACGGAGACGATCGCCCGCATGCCCAAGGCGGAGCTGCACCTCCACCTCGAGGGCACCATCGGGCCGGAGACGCTCTGGGCCATCGCCCAGCGCAACCAGGTGGCCCTGCCCGTGGGATCCCTCGCGGAGCTGCGGCGGCTCTACGCCTTCGAGGGCTTCGACAAGTTCCTGCACCTCTGGCTGGCCATGTGCCGTTGCCTGCAGCGCGAGGCCGACTACGCGCTGATGGTCGACGCCTTCGCCGACGAGTGCCGGCGCCAGAACATCCGCTATGTCGAGGCCCATTTCACCCCCTACAACCACGAGCGCTTCGGGTTCGGCGCCCGCCGCGCGCTGGCCACGGTGACGCGCCGGATCGAGGACGCCGAGCGGCAGGGCGGCCCCGTCATCAGGTTGATAACGGACATACCGAGCGAGTCCGTCCCCGAGAGCGGCCCGTTCACGGTGCAACTCCTCGAGGAGGAGTCACATCCGTTGATCGTGGCGGTGGGCCTGGGAGGGCCGGAAGAGGGCTACCCCCGCCGGCTGGTGGAGGAGCACTTCGCGCGGGCACGGGACGCCGGCTACCCGGTGGTGGCCCACGCGGGCGAGACGGCGGGCGCCGCCCACGTGCGGGAGGCGGTCGAGCACCTCAAGGCGCGTCGCATCCAGCACGGCGTGCGCGCGGTCGAGGACCCGGCCACCCTCGCCCTGCTCGCCGAGCGCGACGTCTGCTGCGACGTGTGCCTGACCAGCAACACGTTCCTCACCGTCTACCGGGACCTGGGCACCCATCCGTTGAAACGGATGATGGCCGCGGGCGTGCCCGTCACCCTGGGCACGGACGATCCGCCCTTCTTCGGCACCGACCTCGTCCGCGAGTACACGCGCGCGCACCTCGAGCTCGGCCTCTCCCTCGAGACCCTGTGGCAGCTCGACCTCAACGGCCTGCGCTACGGCCTGGCCGAGACGCCGTTGCGGCGGCGCCTGATGAAGGAGTTCGTGGCCGCGGGCCAGGCGCTGGGTCTCGGGCCGCCCGCGGCCTGAACGCCTCGCTCAGCGCGGCCGGGGGGGACCCGAGCCCGCGCCCGAACGGGCGATCGCGGCCGCGATCTCGTCGAGATCGGCGCCCGAGAGCTCCAGGGCGCCGGCGGCGATCCATCCGTCCACCTGCTCCGGAGAGCGCGCCCCCACGATCGCGCCCGTGATCCCGGGCCAGGCCAGCGTCCAGGCCACTGCGACCGCTCCCACCGAGACGCCGTGCCGCTGGGCGACGGGGCGCAGGGAGTCCCGCAAGGCGAGGTTCCGTTCGAGGCGGGGGGACTGGAACTCGGGCCCGCGACGCCGCCAGTCGTCGAGAGGGAGGCGGGCCATGCGCCCGGCGTCGAAGCCGTCCGTGAGCAGGCCCGACTGCATCGGGCTGTAGACGATCACGCCCGCGCGGTGCCGGAGGCACCAGGCGACCTCCCGCTCCGCGGCGTCGCGCCGGACCAGGGAGAACGGCGGCTGGAGGGAGTCGACGTGCCGGACGGCCTGGCAGCGCTCGAGCAGGTCCAGGCCGAAGTTGGAGACGCCGGCCGCGCGCACCTTGCCCTCCTCGACCAGGCGCGCCATGGCCGCCCACGATTCCTCGACGGGGACGCCCGTCTCGTCCGGCCAGTGGAACTGGTAGAGGTCGATCCGCTCGATGCCGAGCCGCCGCAGCGAGGCCTCGCACTCCGTCCGGATCGACTCCGGCTGGAGCACGCGGCGCGACTGCTTCATCCGGTCCCGCTCGTCCCAGATCAGGCCGCACTTGGTGAAGACCAGGGGCCGGTCGGCCGCGGGCAGGCCGCGCAGCAGGCGGCCCACGACCTCCTCCGAGTGCCCGAGGCCGTAGACGGCCGCGGTGTCGATCCAGTTGACCCCGCGCTCGAGCGCGCGGCGCATCGACGCCAGCGAGGCCTCGTCGTCCTGGGGCCCCCACCCGAACGACCAGCCGCCGCCCCCGGCGGCCCAGGCGCCGAAGCCCACGGTCGTGATGTCGAGGCCGCTCGATCCGAGGGGGCGCGTCGGCAGCGGCCGGCTCGTCGTCATGGACGCAAGTCTGTCACAGGGGGCGGGGGCCGGGCGAAGGCGGCCGGCGGCGCGCTCCGCGCGATTCGCCGGGGCCATGGTTCGTCGCCGGGACCATTGACAGCGGGGCTTATCGTCCATACGTTCTTGGGGGGACGCATGAGCGACACGCCACCCGTACGCACGATGGGGCTCGCGGAGGAACCCGTGGGCGCCGGCGCCTCGCCGCGCGCGGCCGGAGCTCTCGATCGCTGGATCCTGGGCCGGATGCGGCAGCGCCTCCTGGGCATTCCCCTCCGCGTGACCCTCTGGGACGGGACGTCGCTCGGCCTGGCGGACACGCCGGAGGTGGCCGAGGTCGTGGTGAAGGACCGCCGCACGCTGCTCGCGCTCGTGCGCGATCCCCCGGTCGCGTTCGGCGACGCCTACGCGGGCGGGCGGCTCACGGTGCGCGGCGACCTCGTGCGGCTGCTCGAGGGCATCTACCGGTACTGGGAAGGCACGCCCGCCGGCCAGCGCCCGGAGAAGCCGACCCGGCGCATGAACAACCTCCGCCGCGCGCGCGAGAACATCCACTACCACTACGACCTCGGCAACGAGTTCTACCGCCTCTGGCTCGACCCCCAGCTCGTGTACACCTGCGCGTACTACCCCACGCCGGAGACCACGCTGGAGGACGCGCAGACGGCCAAGCTCGAGCACGTCTGCCGGAAGGTCGGCCTGCGGCCGGGGGAGACGGTGGTGGAGGCGGGGTGCGGATGGGGCGCGCTCGCCCTCCACATGGCCCGCCACCACGGGGTCACCGTGAAGGCCTACAACATCTCCGGCGAGCAGATCCGCTACGCCCGCGAGCGGGCCCGCGCCGAGGGCCTGGACGGGCGGGTGGAGTTCGTGGAGGACGACTACCGCAACGTGCGGGGCCGCTACGACGTCTTCATGTCCGTGGGCATGGTCGAGCACGTCGGCGTGAAGAGCTACCGCGCGCTGGGGGAGGTCATCGGCCGCTGCCTGTCGCCGCAGGGCCGCGGCCTCCTGCACTTCATCGGCCGCGACCGCCCGCGTCCCCTGAACCCCTGGATCCGCAAGCGCATCTTCCCGGGGGCCTATCCGCCCACCCTGGGCGAGGTGACGCGGGAGGTGCTGGAGCCGGTGTCGCTCTCCGTCCTCGACGTCGAGAACCTGCGCCTCCACTACGCGCTCACGCTGCGCCACTGGCGCGAGCGCTTCGAGCGCGCGGGGGGGCGGGTGGCGGAGATGTTCGACGAGGCCTTCGTGCGGGCCTGGCGGCTCTACCTGGCCGGCTCGGAAGTCGGCTTCACGACCGGGTACCTCCAGCTCTTCCAGCTCACGTTCGCGCGCGCGGACGCCAAGATGCCCTGGACACGCGCCGATCTGTACCGGTAGCGATGCTCTCCGCCGACGCCATCGTGGTGGGCGGCGGACCCGCGGGGTCCACGGTGGCCGGGCGCCTGCGCGCGGCCGGCCTCGACGTGGCCGTGGTGGACCGCGCAGTCTTCCCGCGCGACAAGGTGTGCGCGGGCTGGATCACGCCGGGCGTGGTGGAGGCGCTGGCCCTCGACCTCGCGGACTACGGCCGCTCCCACGTCCTGCAGCCCATCACGCGCTTCCGCACCGGCCTCCTCGGCGAGCGGCCCCACGACATCGAGTACGGCCGCGTGGTCAGCTACGGGATCCTGCGCTGCGAGTTCGACACCTACCTGCTGCGGCGGTCGGGCGCGCGCCTCCTGACCGGCCGGCCGGTGGAGACGATCGACCGCTCCCAGGGGACGTGGACGATCGACGGCCAGCTCCGCGCGCCGCTCCTGATCGGCGCGGGCGGGCACTTCTGCCCGGTCGCGCGCCACCTGGGCGCGCACCGCACGCACGATCCCCTCGTGGTCGCGCAGGAGATCGAGTACCGGGTGGCTGCCGACGCGGAGATCGCCGTTCGTGGAGACACGCCCGAGCTGTACTTCTGCCGCGACCTCAAGGGCTACGGCTGGTGCTTCCGGAAGGAAGACCGGCTCAACGTGGGCCTGGGCCGGCTCGACACGAGCGGCCTGGCCGCGCACGTCGCCGCCTTCCGCGATTTCCTGCTCGCCCAGCGCCGCGTCCCTCCCGATCTTCCCTCCCGCTGGAAGGGGCACGCCTATCTTCTTTATGAGGCGCGCCGGCCCCGGCTGGTGGACGACGGCGTCCTGCTCGTCGGCGACGCCGCCGGCCTGGCCTATCCCGCCAGCGGCGAAGGGATCCGGCCCGCGGTGGAGTCGGGACTTCTCGCGGCGGAGGCGATCCTCGCCGCGCGCGGGCGATACGGACGCGACGACCTCGAGCCGTACCGGCGGGAGCTGGCCGCCCGCTTCGGCCGCGGCGGTGTCGGGCCTTCCCTGCCCATCCCCGCGGGCCTCGTCGCCGCGGCGGGCCGGTCCCTCTTCCGGTCGCGCTGGTTCACCCGGCGCGTGGTCCTCGACCGCTGGTTCCTGCATGCCCAGCAGCCGGCGCTGGCCGTGAATGCCGCTTTGTAGAGTTTGCCATTGCCGGGACGAGCCCGCCCGGAGTCGTCCTTCCAGAATCTGACGGCCTGAGGCCTGTTTGCCCGTCGCGCCCCCGGTCGCGACGGGTGGCACATCGGTTGCTTCCCCCCAACTCGTCCCGCAAGACGGCAGTCCCGGGTAAGGAGCTTTCAATGCCAATGAGCCTCAGCCGGTTGTCGGTCGGGGACCCCGAGATGGAGCATGGCATCCGGGCCGTCCTCGAGCAGCTTGGTGTCCCGGAGAGCGAGGACTGGACGTCGTCGATCACGTCCTCGACCGCCACCGGGGCCTGGGAAGCCGTGTTCGACGGCGTCCCGCGCATCAAGTCCGACCACGTGGACTGGGAGATCGTGGGGCACGAAGGCGCCGCCCGCTACCGGCGCCTGTTCGTGGGCAAGGACGAGCAGACCCTCGACTACTTCAAGCGCTCCGTCCGCAAGCTCCTGTGGGAGGGCGTCCAGTTCAAGGACAACCCGATCCGCACCCACAACCCGAAGCTCGGGGAGGCCTTCGAGGAGGTGGTCTGGAACCTTCTCCGCCACGAGGACCTCAAGCCGGTGCGGGCGCGCTTCGGCGTGTGGCGCGAGGGACCGGACGGGATGAGGTTCGTCTGCAAGATCGAGTACGCCTCCGACCGCCGCGTCCCTTGGAGCTGGTGGTCGTCGCTCGTCCGCAGCCCGCAGGACCTCGCGACGGAGCTGACGCGCGCCCTGGCCAACCGGCGCAAGCGGCAGGTGGTGGTGGCGCCGTCGCTGCGCGCCCTGGGGCGTCGCGTGGCCCGCCGCGGCCTGCGCCCGACGCTTCCGGTCAACCCGGCCGCTCCTCCGGCCGCGGCCCGGCTGGCCGCGCCCGAGGCCAAGGACCACCGGATCGGCGTCTAGGCGCGATCCCGGCGGGCCCGGCCTCGGAGCGGTCCTGATATAGGATCCTCGGATGCCGAAAGCGAGGCGGCGGCGGGTCAAGACGCCGCCGCTCCTGTTCGAGAGGACGCAGGCCGTCCTCAAGAAGATCGGGTCCAAGGTCGACGGCGCCCTGCTCACGTACTGGACGTCCACCAGCGGCTCCGTCTGCGACAACGACGTGCTGGCCCTGCAGGAGCTGCTGCAGGAGCTGGGCCCGCAGCCGCGCCTGACCCTGCTCGTGAAGTCGGACGGCGGCAGCGGGATGGCCGCGCTGCGGATGGTGCACCTGCTCCGCCAGTACACGCGGCGGCTGACCGTGCTCGCCCCCCTCAACTGCGCCTCCGCGGCCACGATGCTCGCGCTGGGCGCGGACCGGATCGGCATGGGCCCGCTGTCCTATCTGACCGCCGTGGATACGTCGCTCGAGCACGACCTCTCCCCCGTCGACCACACGAACAACCTGGTCGCGGTCAGCAACGACGAGGTCGAGCGGGTCATCCGCCTCTGGAAGGAGAGCCTGGGCCGCGGCTCGGCCGTGAACCCGTACCAGGAGCTCTACAAGTACCTTCACCCGCTCGTCATCGGCGCCCTCGACCGCGCGAGCAGCCTCTCCCAGATGCTCTGCCGCGAGATCCTGGGCTACCACATGAAGGACCGGGCCAAGGCCGACCGCATCAGCCGCCAGCTCAACTCCTCGTACCCGGCCCACCAGTACCCGATCACCAGCCGCGAGGCGCGCCGCCTCGGCCTTTCGGTGATGGACCTCGACCCCGCGCTCGACGAGCTGCTCCAGGAGCTGAACCTCGTGTACTCGGAGATGGGCCAGCGGGCCATCACCGACTTCGACGAGCTGAACCATCACGACAACGAGATCACGAACATCCTGGAGGGGCGCCGCCTGCAGGTCTTCTACCAGGTCGAGAAGGACTGGCACTACCGCAAGGAGGAGCGGCGGTGGGTGCCCATGAACGACGTGTCCGCCTGGTACCGGGCCCGGCTCAAGGACGGGCGGGTGGCCAAGACGAAGTTCCACATCCGGTAGGGCGTCGTCCTTCCGGCCTCGCCGGCTCCCGCCGACCGACGATCGTTTAGACCTAAACGATTTCGTTCCGGAACGAGTGCGCGTAGACTCGTGGCGCGCGGAAGTGGCGGAACGGCAGACGCGCGCGGCTTAGGACCGCGTGCCGAAAGGCGTGGGGGTTCGAATCCCCCCTTCCGCACCACTGTCCCGGAGGCCCCCGAAGGCGCGCGCTACGGCAGGGGGCCGACGGCAGTGAGCCGCCGCGATTCGAACGCGTCGAAGTAGAGCGTGCCCGCCGCGCCGGCCTGGACGCTCAGAGCCCCCATTCGTGCGAAGTCCACCGAGCTCGCGCCGTTGGCGAGGCCGGTGAGGGTCGCGACCGACGTGCCGTCGATCCACATCTCGAAGGTCCCGTCGGGCGCATCCTGCCCGCTCGACCGCCGCCAGTCGACCTCGACGAAGTGCGGTCCATCCGGGATGGGAAAGAAGCCGGTGTCGGTCTGGCCGTCGTCGTCCCGGCGCACGCGCCCCATCAGGCCGTACTGCCCGTTCAGGAGCCGCAGCACGATCGCGAAGAGGCGGCGGTCGGGGTTCTCCTCGAAGCCGATGAAGATCCGCGTGCGCACGTGGCCCTGCGCGACCCCGGGATCGAAACCGTGAGTGTCGAAATAGAAGCGGGCCCGGTAGCGGTCCTCGTCGGCCGGGCTGTCGTCCTCGACGTAGATGGCGGCGGTATCGTTGACCATCGCCTGCAGGCCCTGGCCGGGCCCGCCCACGGCCGCGTTCGGGCTGACCGACAGGTCGCCGCCGTCGGTCGCGCTGGCCGACCAGGCAAAGAGCCCGCCGGACTCGAACGAGTCGGCGAAGATCAGGTCGCCGAAGCGGCGGCCGACCATGCCGTAGCCGCTGCCGTCCTGGAAGCTGCTCCACCAGGTCACGATGAATTGTCCGGCCGGACCGGCGGCGATGGCAGGGTTGGATTGCGTGCCGGTGGTGTAGGAGTTCACCCGGAACTCCGAGCCGACCGGAGTGCCCGCGCCGTCGAAATGCCGAGCACGCACGCTGCCGCCGCTGCCGTCGCTCACGGAGTAGTCGGACCACGTGACCATGAACGCTCCCGCCGGGTCCACGGCCACCCGGGCGAACCTCTGGTACGTCGTGGCGCCGCTCACCTGGAATTCACCGCCGATCGGGGCGCCCCCGGAGTCGAATCGACGTCCCAGGACGACGTCGCCGAGGCTGGCCGGCGCCGCGTCTTCCCACGCGACCACGAAGGACTCGTCCGGGGCGGACCCCACGGAGGGGAAGATCTGGTCGCCGGTGGTCACTTCGTTCACGAGGAAGTCGTCACCGACGGGGGCACCCGTGGCGTCGAAACGGCGCGCGAAGACGCCCGTGGAGTCGGCCGCGCCCACCCCGTGCCAGGCCACCACGAACGAACCGTCGGCGGCCATGGCGATGGCCGGGCTCTGCTGGAAGCTGGTCGTGTAGGCATTCACGACGAACGTGGGACCGAATCCCGTCACCGCGTCGTAGCGCCGCCCGAAGATCCCTCGCCCATCCCCGTCCTGACCGCTCAGGGCCTCCCAGACGACGACGAAGTCGCCGGCGGCGTCCATGGCCATCCGGCTCCACTTCTCGCAGCAGGTGCCTGTGCTCACCTGGAAGTCGCTTCCCACGGGAAGGCCGCCGGCGTCGAAGCGCTGGCCGAAGATGCCGTACTGGCTCGAGCTCGCGCCGTGACCGGTCCACGTCACCACGAACTCGCCGGCCCGGTTCGCGGCGGCGGCCGGGAAGCCCTGGTAGTCCGTGGTGTAGGAATTCACGCGGAACTCCGGCCCGAGAGGCACGCCAGAGGACGACAAGCGGCGAGCGAAGACACCCCGGTCGTCGCCGTCGCCCGGCCCGGACCACGTCACCACGAAGTGTCCGCTGCCATCGACGGCCGGGGATCCCCACCATTGATTCCCCGTGGTGTACGTATTGACCTCGAGCTCCGGCCCGTTCGCGTCCTGGGCGAGACTGCGAGTCCCGGCGAGCAGGACCAGCGCGACCGCCATCGTCAGTGAGGCGTTCTTGAGCGTCATGTCGACGTTCATCTTAGCCCTGCCGCTCGAACTTGTTCTGGACAAGTTCGAAGGAAGGCGCGGCCCGGCGCGATGAGGCGCGGGCCCCGCCGTGCTATCCTGGCGGACCGGCGTCCGTCCGGTAGTCCATTCCTGTGAGGTGCCGTTGAAAGTCGATTACGCCGAGCAGTCGTCGGTCAAGAAGTCGCTGTCCTTCGAGATCGAGCCCGAGGTCGTGGACAAGGAGATCGCGGAGCGCTCGAAGCACTACGCGACCCGGGTGAAGCTCCCGGGATTCCGCCCGGGCAAGGTCCCCGCGCACGTCATCCGCCAGCGCTTCCGGCAGCAGGTCCTGGAAGACGTCGCGGAGAAGATCGTCAACAAGGTCGTGCGCGACGAGCTGGAAGGCCGCGGGCTGCGCCCGGTGGCCACCCCGCGGGTCACCGACCTCAAGATCGACGACAACCAGCCCATGACCTTCAAGGCCGAGTTCGAGATCCTGCCTTTGGTGGAGCTGCCAGGCTACAAGGGGCTGCCGGCCAAGGCCCGCCTGCCCAGGGTCTCGGACGAGGACGTGGACAAGGAGATCGACCGGCTGCGCGAGGAGGCCGCGCGCTACGACGCCGTGGAGGGCCGGCCGGCGCGGGAGGGCGACTTCGTGGTCCTCGACGTGAGCTTCACGCGGGAGGACGGGACCCAGGGCAAGCGCGACGACAACGTGCTGGTCGAGATCGGCTCCAAGGACAACCACAAGGACCTCAACATCGCGCTTTCTGGGATGGAGCCTGGCCAGACGAAGGACGTTTCCCTGACCTACGGCGACGACCATGAGCAGGAGAGCCTCCGCGGGAAGACGGTTGCGTACAAGGTGGCCCTGAAAGGCATCAAGACGAAGGTCGTCCCCGCCGCCGACGACGAGTTCGCCAAGGACCTCGGCGAGTTCGGGTCGCTCGCGGAGCTGCGCGACAAGGTGCGCCGGCAGCTCGGGACGGCGGAGGAGCGCAAGATCGACCGCGAGGTCAAGAACGCGCTCCTGGAGGCGCTCGTGCAGCGGGCCGGCTTCGAGGTCCCCGACGCCCTCGTCGAGCGCCACATGATGGCGCGCACGGAGAACGCGGCCCGCGGCCTGGCCCTGCAGGGCCTGGACCCGAGCAAGGTCGGCGTGGACTGGGAGAAGTACCGGGATGCCCAGCGCGAGGACTCGCTGAAGGCGGCGAAGGCCGACATCCTCCTCGACGAGATCGCGCGCCGGGAGGGCATCGAGGCCCTGGACGGCGAGGTGGAGGCGGAGATCGCGCGCTACGCCGAGCGCTTGAAGAAGACGAAGGAGGCCGTGCGCGCGCGCATGGAGAAGGACGGCGATCTCGGACCGCTCCGCGCGCGCATCCGCGAGGAGAAGGTCCTTGACTTGCTCAAGGCCAATGCTACGATGGAGTTCGAATGAGCTCCCCGTTCTCGGGCACGTTGGTTCCGATGGTCGTGGAGCAGACGGCCCGCGGCGAGCGCGCCTACGACATCTACTCGCGCCTCCTCAAGGACAACATCGTCTTCATCGGGACGGCCATCGACGACATGGTGGCCAACCTGATCATCGCCCAGCTCCTGTTCCTGGAGGCGGAGGACCCCGAGAAGGACATCCACGTCTACATCAACTCGCCGGGCGGCGTGACCACCGCCGGCATGGCCATCTACGACACGATGCAGCTCGTCCGCCCCGACGTGCAGACGATCTGCGTGGGCCAGGCCGCGAGCTTCGGGGCCGTGCTCCTCGCCGCCGGGACCCACGGCAAGCGCTTCGCGCTGCCCAACTCCCGGATCCTGATCCATCAGCCCTGGGGTGGGGCCCAGGGGCAGGCCTCCGACATCGCCATACAGGCCAAGGAGATCCTGCGGATCAAGGACCGCCTGAACGCCATCCTCGCCTTCCACACCAAGCAGCCCGTGGAGAAGATCGCTTCCGACGCCGACCGCGACTTCATCATGGATGCGGCCCAGGCGAAGGAGTATGGTATCGTGGACCAGGTGATCTCCCGCCGGGAGAGATAGGCCGTGAAGAAAAACGGCGAGTCCGAGGTCCTGCGCTGCTCCTTCTGCAACAAGGACCAGAACGACGTCCGGAAGCTGATCGCGGGACCGACCGTCTTCATCTGCGACGAATGCGTCGACGTCTGCAACGACATCATCGCGGATGACCGCCGCGTCGAAGGCCGCGCCTACAAGTCCTCGCTCCCCGTCCCCCACGAGATCAAGAAGTTCCTGGACGAGTACGTCATCGGACAGGACACGGCCAAGAAGAAGCTGGCCGTCGCCGTCTACAACCACTACAAGCGGATCGAGATCGCCAAGCAGCGCGGCAAGAACGAAGTCGAGCTGACCAAGTCCAACATCCTCCTCATCGGCCCCACCGGCACCGGCAAGACGCTCCTGGCCCAGACCCTGGCCCGGCTGCTCAGCGTGCCCTTCACCATCGTCGACGCCACCACCCTCACCGAGGCCGGCTACGTGGGCGAGGACGTCGAGAACATCATCCTGAAGCTGCTGCAGGCCGCGGGCGGCGACATCGAGAAGTGCCAGGAAGGGATCATCTACATCGACGAGATCGACAAGATCTCGCGCAAGGACGAGAACCCCTCCATCACCCGCGACGTCTCCGGGGAAGGCGTGCAGCAGGCGCTGCTCAAGATCCTCGAGGGCACCGTCGCCAACGTGCCTCCCCAGGGCGGGCGCAAGCACCCGCACCAGGAGTTCTACCAGATCGACACCACCAACATCCTCTTCGTCTGCGGCGGCGCCTTCGTCGGGCTCGACAAGATCATCGAGCGCCGCATCGGGAAGAAAAGCCTCGGGTTCCGCACCACCGACCCCCAGGGCAACGGCAAGCCGACCTCCGCGGCCAAGGCCGCCTCCGTGGGCCAGGTGCAGCCGACCGATCTCATCAAGTACGGGCTCATCCCCGAGTTCGTGGGACGCCTCCCCGTCATCGGCACCCTGCACGACCTGGACAAGCCCGCCCTGGTGGAGATCCTCACCCAGCCCAAGAACGCGATCATCCGCCAGTACCAGCGGATGTTCGACTACGAGAGCGTGAAGCTCCGGTTCACGGACGATGCGCTGGAGGCCATTGCCGACCTCGCCATCACCCGGAAGATCGGAGCGCGCGGGCTGCGGATGATCATCGAGGACCTGATGCTCGACCTGATGTACAACCTTCCCTCGATGAAGAAGGTCAAGGAGTGCGTGGTGACCCGGGAGGTCGTCCTGGACCGGGAGAAGCCGATCACCCTGATCGAGAAGGTCGGCTAGGACGCTTCGCGCGCGGCGGTGCGCCGCGCGAGGGGCGGCCGGGTCCTGCCCTCGCCTCAGCTTTTGACTTCCGTCTCCCGGGCCGTGCGCTCATAATGTCATGTTCGGTCGAGACAAAGAGAAGGTGGACGTGATCGAGACCCTGCCCATGGTGCCGCTCCGCGACGTGGTGGTCTTCCCCCACATGATGATCCCCTTCGTCATCGGGCGGCCCTCGTCGATCAAGGCCCTCGAGTACGCGCTGGTCAAGGGGAAGCGCATCTTCCTCTCCGCCCAGCACGACGCCACCCGCGACAACCCGGGACCGGACGAGATCCACACCCTGGGCACCATCTGCAACATCGTGCAGAGCCTGAAGCTCCCCGACGGCAACGTGAAGGTCCTCGTGGAGGGCCTGGACCGCGGGCGCGCCCTCGAGTTCAAGGAGCACGAGGGGTTCTTCAAGGTCGTGTGCAAGATGATCCCGAAGCAGACCGAAGCCGTCAGCGGCGTGGAAGCGCTGATGTCGAAGGTCATCGCCCTCTTCGAGCAGTACGTGAAGCTCTCCAACAACCTGCACTACGACGCCATGCTGGCCGCGGTGCGGGTGGAGGACCCGGGCAAGCTCGCCGACACCATCGCCTCCCACCTGGTGGTGGGGGTCGAGGAGAAGCAGAACCTCCTCGAGATCTTCGCTCCCCAGGAGAGGCTGACCCGCATCCACGCCATCCTGGAGGCGGAGACGGAGAAGCTCCAGGTCGACAAGCGCATCCAGGGCCGGGTCAAGAAGCAGATGGAGCGGGCGCAGAAGGAGTACTACCTCAACGAGAAGATGAAGGCCATCCAGAAGGAGCTCGGCCGCAAGGACGACCGCCTCAACGAGGTCGAGGAGCTCCGCAAGAAGATCGAGATGGCCAAGATGCCCAAGGAGGGGGAGGACCGCGCCCTCCAGGAGCTCAAGCGGCTGGAGGCCATGCCGCCCATGTCGGCCGAGGCCACCGTCTCCCGCAACTACCTCGACTGGCTGATCGCGGTGCCCTGGAGCAAGCGCACGCGCGAGCGCAAGGACCTCCTGGCCGCGGAGAAGATCCTCAACGAGGACCACTACGGCCTGGAGAAGGTCAAGGAGCGCATCGTCGAGTTCCTGGCCGTGCGCCAGCTCGTGAACAAGCCCAAGGGGCCGATCCTGTGCTTCGTGGGCCCGCCCGGAGTGGGCAAGACCTCGCTGGCGCGCTCCATCGCCCGCTGCACCAACCGCAAGTTCGTGCGCATGTCGCTCGGCGGAGTGCGCGACGAGGCGGAGATCCGCGGGCACCGCCGCACCTACATCGGCGCCTTCCCCGGCCAGATCATCCAGATGATGAAGAAGGCGGGGAGCAAGAACCCCGTCTTCCTCCTGGACGAAGTGGACAAGATGTCCATGGACTTCCGCGGCGACCCCTCGGCCGCCCTGCTGGAGGTGCTGGACCCGGAGCAGAACCACTCCTTCACCGACCACTACATCGACGTCGAGTTCGACCTCTCGTCCGTGTTCTTCATCGCCACCGCCAACGTGCTGCACACCATCCCGCAGCCGCTGCAGGACCGCATGGAGGTCCTGCGCCTGCCCGGCTACACGGAGCCGGAGAAGGTGGAGATCGCCAAGCGCCACCTCATCGCCAAGCAGATCAAGTCGCACGGCCTCGAGGACAAGAACGTCGATTTCACCGACGACGCCCTCCAGGAGATCATCCGGCGCTACACGCGCGAGGCGGGCGTGCGGAACATGGAGCGCGAGATCTCCTCGATCTTCCGCAAGATCGCGCGCAAGGTGGTGCTCGACGGCAAGGACTTCCACGAGGGCATCACCGGCGAGAACGTGGGCAACTACCTGGGCATCCCGCGCTACCGGAAGTCCAAGCAGGAGGAGGTCAACGAGATCGGGATGGCCACCGGCCTGGCCTGGACGGAGGTGGGGGGCGAGATCCTGCCCATCGAGGTCACGCTGATGCCGGGCAAGGGCACGGTGCGCCTGACCGGCAAGCTGGGTGACGTCATGCAGGAGTCGGCCCACGCCGCGATGTCGTACGTGCGCTCGCGCGCGGACCAGCTCGGGATCACCCCCGGCTTCAACCGCAAGGTCGACATCCACATCCACGTGCCGGAAGGGGCCATCCCCAAGGACGGCCCTTCCGCCGGGATCACCATCGCGACCGCGCTCGTCTCCGCGCTGACCAAGCGGGCGGTGCGGCGCGACGTGGCCATGACCGGCGAGATCACCCTGCGCGGCAAGGTGTTCCCCATCGGCGGGGTGAAGGAGAAGCTCCTGGCCGCGCACCGCATCGGGATCACCACGATCATCCTGCCGCGTGAGAACGAGAAGGACCTGGCGGACATCCCGAAGAACGTACTCGAGGCGTTGACGGTGGAGCTGGTGGAGCACGTGGACGAGGTGCTCAAGATCGCCCTCGTGCCCCCCGCGGCTCCGTCCCAGCAGGAGACGGTGGAGCGGTCTCCGGAGCTGGGCGACGTCCGTGACGGCCTGACGCACTGAAGCCTCTCCCAGTCACCTTCGCGGGGAGCGCCGGCTCCCGCGCTCAGTTCCCCCGCGATGGGCTGCCCGAGGTGGCGCTGCTGGGGCGTTCGAACGTCGGAAAGAGCAGCGTGCTGAACGCGCTGGCGGGGTCGAGGGGCCTGGCCCGGGTCTCCTCGACGCCAGGGCGGACGCAGACGGTGAACTTCTTCCGGGCGGGCCACGAGCTCTACTTCGCCGACCTCCCTGGCTATGGATACGCGAAGGTGCCGGAGGCGATGAGGCAGGGCTGGGAGCGCCTGGTGGTGTCGTACCTGGACGGCCGTGACCCCCTCGCCCTGTGCGTGTTCCTGGTGGACGCGCGGCACGAGCCGATGGAGGGGGACGAGATGCTGCGGGAGTGGCTGGAGGACCGGCGGCTGCCCTACGTCGTGGCCGCCACCAAGGCGGACAAGCTCGGCCGCAGCGAGCAGGTGAAGCACGTGAAGGCCCTGCGCTCGTGGATGGGCCCTTGCGGACGAGACGTGCTCGCCGTGAGCGGGCGGGACGGGACGGGAATCGAGGCGTTGTGGGCCGCGATCCGGGGGGCGGCGGCCGAGCACCGCCAGCGCATTCGGCAACGGAAAGGCTGATCAGACATGCCGGACACCGACGAGCAGATCAAGCAGGACGACGGAGCGCCGGAAGCACGCGAGGCCCGAGAGGGCCCGGAGGAGCGCGCCACGGCGCACGCCGGCGCTCACGCGAGCGCGCCCGCCAGCGGCAGCGAGCCGGCGGCGGAGCCGGCCCCTCCCCGGCCGGAGGATCGCCCGGAGGCCGTGGCCGCCCGCTCCGAGGGCGCCGCCCCTCCGCCGGAGGAGGCGCGCGCGCCGCGTCCGGAGCGCCGTCCGGACCGCTCCGACCGACCCGAGCGCACGGACCGGCCCGATCGGCAGGAGGGCCGCGGGCCGCGCGGCGGCCACGACGGCCGCGGCCGCGACCGCGGCGATCGCCACCAGGGGCGCGAGCGCGGCAACGGCGGCCGTCCCGATCGCCTGGAGGGCGGAGGCCGCCACGAGCGCGCCGACCGCGTCAGCGAAGCCGCGTTGCCGATGGACGAAGGGGTCACGGCGGACGAGGCCGCCGCCGCCGAGGCCCGCGGCGCGGACGGGCGGCGCGCCCTCGACCTCTCGCAGCTCAAGGAGATGAACATCCAGGCCCTCAACGCCATGGCCCGCGAGCTGGGCGTGGAGGGCGCGGCGGGGATGAAGAAGCACGACCTCATCTTCCGCATCCTCCAGAGCCAGACCGAGAAGAGCGGCCTGCTCTTCGCGGAGGGCGTGCTCGAGTGCCTGCCCGACGGTTACGGCTTCCTGCGCGCGCCGGAGTCGAACTACCTGCCCGGCCCCGACGACATCTACGTCTCGCCCTCGCAGATCCGCAAGTTCGACCTGCGTACGGGCGACACCGTCAGCGGCCAGGTGCGCCCGCCGAAGGAAGGCGAGCGCTACTTCGCGCTCATCAAGGTCGAGGCCATCAACTTCGAGCCGCCGGACGCCGCGAAGGACAAGGTCCTCTTCGACAACCTCACGCCGCTCTATCCCAGCGAGCGTATCCGGCTGGAGAGCGCCCCCGAGAACCTCACCTCGCGCGTGCTCGACATGATGACGCCGCTGGGCAAGGGCCAGCGCGGGCTCATCGTGGCCGCCCCCCGCACGGGGAAGACGATGATCCTGCAGAACATCGCCAACTCGATCGCGGCCAACCATCCCGAGATCACGCTCATCGTGCTGCTCATCGACGAGCGGCCCGAGGAGGTGACGGACATGCAGCGGTCGGTCAAGGGCGAGGTCATCAGCTCCACCTTCGACGAGCCGGGCACCCGCCACGTGCAGGTCGCGGAGATGGTGATCGAGAAGGCCAAGCGGCTCGTCGAGCACAAGCGCGACGTGGTCATCCTGCTCGACTCCATCACGCGCCTGGCCCGCGCCTACAACGCGATCGTGCCCCCGTCGGGCAAGGTCCTCTCCGGCGGCGTGGACTCGAACGCGCTGCAGCGGCCCAAGCGGTTCTTCGGGGCCGCCCGCAACATCGAGGACGGGGGCTCGCTCACCATCATCGCGACCGCCCTCGTGGAGACGGGCTCGCGCATGGACGACGTCATCTTCGAGGAGTTCAAGGGCACCGGCAACAGCGAGATCGTGCTCGACCGCAAGATGGTCGACAGGCGCATCTTCCCCGCCGTGGACATGAACCGCAGCGGGACGCGCAAGGAAGAGCTGCTGCTGCCCAAGGACGAGCTCAACCGCATCTGGGTCCTGCGCAAGGTGCTCAACTCGCTCTCCCCCGTCGAGGCAATGGAGCTGATGCTGGAGCGGCTGTCCAAGACCAAGTCGAACAAGGAATTCCTCGACTCGATGTCCGCCGGATGATGGTGTCGAAGACATGCCGTCATGATGAGCATGTCTTCGACAAGGCTCCAGGGGTGGTGGCCCTCCGAGCCTGGACGGTCACGGCCATGCTCGTCGGCGCCGGGACGGGCTCCGCCGACGAGCAGACGTGGGTGCGGGTGCGCTCCGGGCGCCGACGGGACGTTGATCTCCCTCACCTTCGAGTCGCCCGCCGGCTCCCGCGGCCGGGGCAACCGGCTTCCTTGACACCCCTCGGGACTCTGGCCTCTAATTCCCCGGGCCCTCCAAACCCAATCGATTGAGCCAGGATCCCGAGGAAGTCACGCCGGAACCGCAACCGGAGGCACCACCCTCCGACCTGCCCGCCCGTGTCGGGAAGTACGAGATCCTGGGGCGTCTGGGCTCGGGGGCCATGGGGGTCGTATACCACGCCCGAGACCCCCTCCTCGAGCGCGACGTCGCCCTCAAGGTGATGCTCCCCCAGATCGCGCGCGACCCCGAGCAGAAGCACCGGTTCGAGCGCGAGGCGCGCGCGGTCGCGCGCATGATGCACCCCAACGTCGTGACCGTGTTCGACCTCGGCTACCACGCCGACGGGTCCCCCTACATCGCGATGGAGTTCCTGAGCGGGAACGACCTGTTCCACGTCATGCGGGTCGCGCCGCCCAGCCTGGAGAAGAAGGTCTCGATCGTGGTGTCCGTCCTGGAGGGGCTCGCCCACGCGCACAAGGTCGGCATCGTCCACCGCGACATCAAGCCCGCCAACGTCTTCCTGACCCAGGAGGGCGGGGTCAAGATCATGGACTTCGGGGTGGCCCGCTTCGCGATGGGCAACATCACCGGCACCGGCATGGTCGTCGGGACCGCGGAGTACATGTCGCCGGAGCAGGTGCGGGGCGAGGTGGTGGACGGCCGCAGCGACCTCTTCAGCGCGGGGGCCATGCTCTACGAGCTGGTGAAGGGCACGCGCCCGTTCCACGCCGACGGGATCATGGCGATCTTCTACAAGATCACCCACGACGATCCCCCCTTCGACTTCCCGCCCACGCCGGAGTACCGGGCCCTGGTCTCGATCCTCTCGAAGGCCCTGGCCAAGGACGCCACCGCCCGCTACCAGAGCGCGGGCGAGTTCGTCGATGCGCTGCGCGCGTTCGTGGCCGGGCTGACCGGCCGGGCCGCCGCCGCCCCGGTCGTGGTCGCGCCCAAACCGGAAGTGCCGGTAGCGCCCACCGTGGCCACGCCCGCCCCCGCCCCCGTCGCGGCGCCCGCCGCCGTCTCCCCCCCGCCCGCCGCTCCCGCCGTCGAGGCCGCGCGGCGAGCGGTCGACCCGAGCCCGCTCTTCCAGCTCATGCGCGACATCTACGTGAACGCGCGGACGGGCCACCTCCACTTCACGCGTCCCAAGCAGTGGCGGAGCCTGCGCTTCCTGAAGGGGCAGATCCTCCACGCGACCAGCGACGTGGAGGGCGAGCACCTCGGCGACGTCCTCGTCCGCTACGGCCTCCTCGGCCAGGACGACCTCGACCGCGCGCGGACGATCGTGCTCGCGCAGCGCCGCAAGCTGGGGGCCGTGCTCGACGACATGGGGCTCATGGCCAAGGGCGAGCTGGAGGCCTCGATCAGGCTGCACGTGCGCGAGGTGCTGTTCAACGTCACCGAGATGCCGGACGTCAAGTACTCGTTCGAGGAGCTCGGGGAGGACACCTTCCTGGAGGCGGAGCTGCAGTCGCGCGTGGAGCCGGGCGAGATGATCCTCGAGGCGGCCCGGCGCATCCAGGAGCCCGCCATCGTGAGCGCGGTGCTGGGCGACATCGACCGCGTGATCGCCCCCGCCATCCATCCGATGCTGCGCAGCCAGAAGCTCACCCTGACCCCCACCGACGGGTTCGTGCTCTCGCGCGTGGACGGGACGCTGACTGCGCGCGAGGTGTTCCACCTGATCCCCCTGCCCGCGGAGGACACCGAGCGCAGCCTCTTCGCGCTGCTCTGCACGGGGGCGGTGGAGTACCGCGTGCCCGCCATCCGCGGGACGTCGCCGCGGACGGGCCCGCGGGCGGAGGGCGCCCCCGGGAGCGGGTCCACTCGACCCCCGGGCACTGCGCGCATGCCCGCGGCGCCGCCCGCCGCCGCCGCGCCCGCGCCCCCGGCTTCGAGCTCCCCCGCCCCTCCCCGAGTGGACCCGGCCCAGGCGGAGGCGGGACGCCGGGCAGCGGCGGAGGCGAGGCGGCGCGAGATCGAGGACCTGCACGACGGGATCCGCAAGAAGGACCACTTCGAGATCCTCGGCGTCCCGCGCACGGCGACGGCGGACGAAGTCAAGGAGGCGTATTTCCGCCTGGCCCGGCCCTGCCACCCGGACGCGACGCTGGACCCGTCGCTCGAGGACCTGCGCGAGAAGCGCAACGCCGTGTTCATCCGGCTGGGCGAGGCCTACGAGACCCTGCGCAACCCGGCCTCGCGTGCCCGCTACGAGAGCGCGTTCTCTCCGCGCCGCGCTCCGCGTCCGCCGACCAGCCCCCCGCCGGGCGCCGCCGCCCCCCCCGCCGCTCCGGAGCCGCCGCCGCCTCCGCCCCCCGCGCCTCGGGACCCGGAGATCGAGGCCGAGCTGGCCGCAGCCGAGCTGGCCAGGGCGCAGCGCCTGGTCGCCGAGGAGAGGTACTGGGACGCCATCCAGATCCTGGAGCCGGCGGTGCCCAAGCTGGAGGCGACGGCCAGCCGGCGCGCCCGCGTGCTTCTCGCACGCGCGTACATGAAGAACCCGAAATGGCAGCACCGGGCGGAGGAGCTGCTGGGCGACGTGGTGCGGGAGGCGCCGGATTCCCCGGAGCCCTACCTCGTCCTCGGCGAGCTCTACCGCGGAGCGCAGATGCGCGCGCGCGCGGCCGCCATGTACCGCAAGGTGCTGCAGCTCGTGCCCCGCAACGAAGAGGCCCTCGGCGCGCTGCGCGCGATCGACGCCGAGGACGGGCCGCCGGGGGGCGGCGAGGGCCTCGTCAATCGGATCCGCCGTCGCTGAGGCGCGGCGCCCCGCTCGCTCCACGATCGGCCGGCGGGACGTCCGGGGGCAGCCACCGCCGGAACCAGTCGAGGTGGGCCTGGTAATAGAGCGACATCTCGTGCCACGAGGGCCAGTGCCCCGCCTTCTCGTAGACGACGAGGCGCGAGGGAACGCCCCTCTTCTGGAGATCCGTGAAGAACTCGAGCGACTGCGTGTACGGCACCCGGTAGTCGCGCTCGCCGGTGACGACCAGGCAAGGCGTCTTGAAGCTCGGCGCGGATTCCGAGGGCGACAGCCGGCGATAGAGGTCGGGCTGATCCCAGGGCGTCCCGCCGAGGTCCCACTCCGGGAACCACAGCTCCTCCGTCGACGAGTACATCGCGCGCAGGTCGTAGAGGCCCATCATCGAGGCCAGGGCCTTGAAGCGCGTGGAATGGCCCTCGAGCCACATGATCGCGTAGCCGCCCCACGACCATCCCATCGCCCCCATCCGGCTCGCGTCCACGAACGGCAGCCCGGATACGGCCTCGGTCACCCGCGCGAGGTCGTCCATCACGAGGCCGTCCCAGTCGCGTGAGATGGCCGCGGTGAAGGCCTGGCCGAAGCCGGTGGATCCGCGCGGGTTGGCGAAGGCGACCACGTAGCCGGCGCCCGGGTAGACCTGCCAGTCTCCACGCAGCCCGTCCGTCCACTGCTGCTGCGGGCCGCCGTGGACGTTCAGGATGAGGGGGTACTTCCGCGCGGGGTCGAAGCCGTGCGGCTTGACCACGAAGACCTGGATGCGCGCGCCGTCCTTCGCCTCCACCCACATCTCTTCCGCCGGGCGGATGTCGACCTCGCGCGCGACCGCGTCGTTGTGGGTGGTCAGCCGCCGTCCCGGGTTCTCGCCCGCACCGGTCGTCTCGACCCGATACAGCTCCCAGGGCTCGCCGACCCGGCGGCGCGAGACCACCGCCCAGCGGTCGTCGGGGGCGGCCTTGAAGCCGTCGATGGTGCCGACGCCGGTGAGGACGCGTAGCCGTCCGGAGGCCACGTCCAGCGCGTGGAGCGGGGTGCGCCCCTTCCTGTCCGCCTGGAAGTAGACACTGCGCGAGTCGGCGGACCAGGCGAGGTCGGTGACCCAGTCGTCGAAGTCCTCGGTGAGGACGCGGCTACGCCCCGACCCGCGGTCCAAGAGGGCGAGGCGGAACCGATCCGACTCGTAGCCGGGCACGCGCTGGGTGCGATAGGCGATGAAGCGGCCGTCCGGCGAGTAGCGGGGCGAGCCGTCCCAGGCCGGGTTGTCCGCGGTGACGTTCCTCGGCGCGCGCAGGCCCTCCGGACCGGCGTCGAGCGCAACCACCCACAGGTCGGAATTCGTGGACGAGGCGGGATCCGGCGCGTGGTTCGACGCGAACGCGAGCTCCTTGCCGTCGGGCGAGACCGCGAAGCCTCCATGCCCGCCGAGCTCGAACACCGGCGCGTCGAATTCGCCGGGCGTGAGGTCGCGCACGGCGGTGGGATCGTCCTTCCTGGCCGCCAGGTCGAAGAGCAGGAGGTGGGTGCGCTTTCCGTCCTGCCACTGGTTCCAATGCCGGTAGAGGAGGCCCTCGGCCACGTGGGCCTTGATCGGGTCCTTCTGCCGCGCGTCGTCCTTGCTCTTGTTGCAGGCGGCGTCCGCTCCGCACCCGGGATGGACGTCCACCGCCGCCACCAGATGGCGGCCGTCGGGAGCCCACACGAACTCGCCCACCCCGCCCGGGAACGACGTCACCGGCTCCGCCTCGCCTCCCGCGAAAGGCAGCGCCCAGACCTGCGACTCGCCCGAGCGCGTGGAGAGGAACCCGAGCCGGCTACCGTCCGGCGTGAAGGCCGGCTGCTGGTTCGTGGAGTCGCCGCTGGTGAGCGGGCGCGCGTGGCCGCCGTCGGCGTCGACGCGCCAGAGATGGATGGTCTGCTTCGCCGCCGCGAGATCGCGCGTGGTGACGGAGTACACGATCGTGCGCCCGTCGGGTGAGATCGTGGGCTCGAGCACCGGCGTCAGGCGATAGAAGTCCGCGATCGAGAACGGGCGACGCATCGCGTCGGGATCACCCGGGGTCTGGGCGCCGGCGGCGGCCGCCGCGGCGAGGATGGTCGCGCTGCACGTCCACGCGCAGCGCAGGGTGCGTTCTCTCATGGGGTCCCTCCCGAGGGGTAGTCTCTCACTACCCCGGCGGGAGAACCCGGAACGGCGACCTACCGCGTGGGCTTGGGGAGCCCTTCCGCGCCGAACAGCGGCGCCGATCCGACCAGGCCGACCTCGGCCTGCCGGCGGGCCAGGTCACGCTCCGCCATCTCGAAGACAGGGTCGGTCGCCGCCGGCGCTACCGCGGCGGGTGCGGAAGCCGCCACCGTCGCGGGTGCGGCCGCGTTGTGGGAGCGGGACCCCGCGCCCGGATGTGAGGCGAAGGCGGCGGCGCCAGCAAGAGCAAGCACGGCAATGAGTCGGCCCATTTCGCAACCTCCGATCCATAAGACGAGTCCCGATCGTCAAAGGTTGCGTTACCTGCACCGTCCAAGACATTGGTCGGTGTAAGATGACGACTTTGGCATGAAGAAGTTCCTTCGCGCTGTGCTCATCCTCCTGCCCGCGAGCCTCGCCGCCTGCGGCGGTGGCGGCGGCTCTCCCTCCGGGCCCAACCCGGTGCCTTCGCCCTCGACGGCGCCGGGCGCGACCGTGGTGGCCACCCTCTACTACGACGAGAACGGGAACGGCCGCGCGGACGCGGAGGAGACGATCCGCGTGCCCGACGTGGAGGTCACGGTCGGTGGCCGGTCCGCCCGCTCGGAGAAGGGCACCGGCCGCGCGGTCGTGACCGGCGTGCCCGCGGGCATGCAGACGGTGACCGTCCGCGCGGAGACGCTGCCGCCCTTCTACGCCGCGGAGGCCTCCGCCCCGTTCCAGGTCGCCCTGCCCGACGGCGCCCAGACCATGGTGGGCCTGACCCTTCCCATCCAGGGCAACGAGCCCAACGTCTACATGGCCTTCGGGGACAGCATCACCCGCGGGGACGGCGGCACCGCGGGCGGCTATCCGCGCGACCTGCAGAACCGCCTGGCCGCGCAGTTCGGGGGCGCGATCGTTACTGTTCACGGTGCGGAAGCGACGAACAGCTGGGAGGCCGTCGAGCGCATCAAGCGCCACCTGGCCTCGAATCCGGCGTACACCCTCATCCTGTACGGCACCAACGACTGGAACGCGCCGGAGTGCCAGGACAAGCCGAACTGCCCCACCGTGGACAACCTGCGGGCCGTCGTCCAGGCGGTCAAGGCGGCAAGGAGCCTGCCCTTCATCTCCACGATCATCCCCGCGAACCCCTCGATGAACCCGGCCAGCCGGAACAAGTGGGTGTCGGACGTCAACGCCCTGCTGCGGCCGATGGCGCAGCAGGAGGGCGCGTTCCTCGTCGACAGCGAGAAGACCTTCCTGGCCCAGCGCGACCTGACCAGCCTCTTCTCGGACCACGTGCACCCGAACGACGCCGGGTACACGCTCATCT
Organism: Vicinamibacteria bacterium; assembly: GCA_041481445.1. GTDB lineage: Bacteria > Acidobacteriota > Vicinamibacteria > Fen-336 > Fen-336 > AA29. The sequence continues at coordinate 61,564 of JBGPBV010000004.1, read as the reverse complement.
CCCAGACCTTCTTCGAGGCCATCGCCCACGGCAGGGCCACGCCCGCCGCCAGCGCCCAGACCTGGTCCTTCTTCCGCTGGCCGCGATGAAGCTGCTCTGGTCCTACCTCGGCCGGTACTGGGGCCTGGTCGTCCTCGCCCTCGGGCTGGCCGCGGTGAACCAGGTCTTCTCCCTCCTCGATCCGCTGATCTTCCGCTTCGTGATCGACCGCTACGCCATGCGCTTCCGCGAGTACACGACGGGCGAGTTCTTCCGCGGGGTGTCCCTGCTGCTCCTGGCCGCGGTGGGCGTGGCCTTCGTCTCGCGGGTGGCCAAGAACTTCCAGGACTACTTCATCAACGTGGTGACGCAGCGCCTGGGCGCGCAGCTCTACGCGGACGGGATCCGGCACTCCCTGGACCTGCCCTACCAGGTCTTCGAGGACCAGCGCAGCGGGGAGACGCTGGGCAAGCTGCAGAAGGTCCGCACGGACGTGGAGCGGCTGATCAAGTCGTCGATCGACGTCCTCTTCACCACCCTCGTCGGCATCGTGTTCGTGACCGTGTACGCCTTCAGCGTCCACTGGATCATCGGCCCCGCCTACTTCGCCTGCGTGCCCCTGCTCGCCCTCTTGAGCTCGACCCTCAGCCGCCGCATCAAGACCGTGCAGACGGCCATCGTGAAGGAGACGGTGGCCCTGGCCGGATCCACCACGGAGTCCCTGCGCAACATCGAGCTGGTGAAGAGCCTGGGCCTGGCCGCCCAGGAGGTGGGCCGGCTCAACGCCACCACCGCCAAGATCCTCGGCCTGGAGCTGCGCAAGGTCCGCTACCTGCGCTCCCTGAGCTTCGTCCAGGGCACCGCCGTCAACGCCCTGCGCACCTCCATCCTCGGCCTGATGCTCTACCTCATCTACACCCAGCGCATCACGGTCGGCCAGTTCTTCTCGCTCTGGATCTACTCGTTCTTCATCTTCGGCCCCCTGCAGCAGGTGGGCGAGGTCATCGGCGTCTTCCGGGAGACGGAGGCGAGCATGGCGCAGTTCCAGGCCATCCTCGCCATCCCCGCCGAGCGGCGGCCGGCCGACGCCGTCGTGGTCGATCCGCTCGTGGACCTCGGCTTCGACTCCGTGACCTTCACGCACCAGACCGCGGCCGCGCCCGCCCTTGTCGACGTGCGGTTCTCCGTGCGCACGGGGGAGACGGTGGCGTTCGTCGGGCCGTCGGGCTCGGGCAAGACCACGCTCGTCAAGCTGCTGGTCGGGCTCTACCACCCGCAGTCCGGGCAGATCCTCTACAACCGCCGCCCCTCGGACGTGGTGGACCTCGACCGCCTCCGCGAGCGCATCGGGCTCGTCACCCAGGACACCCAGCTCTTCTCGGGCACCATCCGCGAGAACCTGCTGTTCGTGCGGCCGGGCGCCACCGACGAGGAGTGCCTGGAGGTGCTCGGCCAGGCGGCCTGCCAGCCCCTGCTCGCCCGCGCCGACCGCGGCCTGGACACGGTGATCGGCGAGGGCGGGGTGAAGGTGTCGGGCGGCGAGCGCCAGCGCCTGGCCATCGCGCGCGCCCTCCTGCGCCGGCCGCAGCTCCTGGTGTTCGACGAGGCGACGTCGTCGCTCGACTCGCTGACGGAGGAGGACATCAGCCGCACCATCCGGGACGTGGCCACGCGCGGGGACGCGATCACGATCCTGATCGCCCACCGGCTGTCCACCGTCATGCACGCCGACCGCATCTACGTCCTCGAGCGCGGCCACGTGGTGGAGTCGGGCCGGCACGAGGGGCTCCTGGAGGAGAAGGGCCTGTACTACGCGATGTGGCGCCAGCAGGTGGGCGAGCGGAGGGCGGGGTCGCTGGCTTCCGGTCCGCGTCTGGCGGCGCCGGTCGTGGCCGTCGCGACGGGCTGAGGTTCGGTCGCCGGCCTTCGACTCGCTGCGGGCCGACCGCGGGCTGGCTTCCGAGCTCCGCCGTGGCTCTCAGAGCTCCCGGAATTGCGGTGATTTTCGTGCCGGAACGAAAACGTGTCCGCGGCGACACGGCCGGACGGCGCGACTTCAACAGCCTTCGGCCCGACCGGCTGCTCCAGTGCCACGGCCGGTCGGGCCGAAGACTCCCCTTGACATTCGACAGGAGTCGCACTACATTCCTGTCGATCGTCTAGGGGGACCCTTGACACGACCCAACGTCGACCTGCTCCAGGGCACGCTCGACGTGCTCATCCTGAAGACGCTGGCCCCGGGGCCCATGCACGGATGGGGCATCGCCCAGCGCATCCAGCAGGTGTCCGAGGACGTGCTGCGCGTCAACCAGGGCTCGCTCTACCCGGCGCTGCACCGGCTGGAGGGCGAGGGCTGGATCGCCGCGGAATGGGGCACGTCCGAGAACAACCGCAAGGCGAAGTTCTACCGGCTCACCCGCAGCGGCCAGCGCCAGCTCGAGACGGAGACCGAGAACTGGCGGCGACTGGCCTCGGCGGTGGGTCGCATCCTGCAGACGGCTTGAGCGGCGGAGGGATCATGAAGCTCTTCTCTCGCGCGTACCGCGCCCTGCGCGGCCTGGCCATGCGGAACCGGCAGGAGACCGAGCTCGAGGCCGAGGTGCGCCACCATCTCGACCTGGAGACGGAGGCCAACCTGCGCCGCGGCATGGACCCGGAGGAGGCGCGGCGGGCCGCCCTCGTCGCCTTCGGAGGCGTGGACCAGGCCAAGGAGGACTGCCGGGAGTCCTGGGGGGGCCGCTTCCTCGAGGTCCTGGGCCAGGACGTGCGCTACGGCCTGCGCGGCCTCCGGCGCAGCCCCGGCTTCACCGCCGCCGTGGTGCTGACCCTCGGGCTCGGCATCGGCGCCAACACCGCCGTGTTCAGCCTCGTCAACGGCGTCCTCCTCAAGCCCCTGCCCTACGCGCGCGGCGAGCAGGTCGTCGTCCTGGGCCAGAACGACGCCCGCTCCGGCACCAACAACCTCGGCTTCTCCCCGCTGGAGATCCGCGACTACCGCGAGATGAGCCGGTCCTTCGACGGGCTGGTCGAGTTCCACACCATGGACTTCACGCTCCTGGGCAACGGCGACGCCCGGCGCGTGCGCACGGGGGTCGTCTCCTGGAATTTCTTCGACGTGCTGGAGATCAAGCCCCTGTTCGGGCGCATGTTCCGCGCCTCCGACGAGGCTCCCAACGCGGACGCCGTCCTCCTGCTCAGCCACGAGTACTGGCGGGCGCTGGGCAGTGATCCCGGCATCGTGGGCCGCCGGTTCGAGATGAACGACCGCGTGCACACCGTGGTGGGGGTGCTGCCGCCCATCCCGCAGTACCCGCAGGAGAACGACGTCTACATGCCGTCCACGATCTGCCCGTTCCGCAACCGTCCGGCCACCCTCGAGAACCGCCGCGCGCGCATGCTGGGGGCGGCCGCGCGCATCGCCCCCGGGGTGACCCTGGCCCAGGCGCAGGCGGACGCCGAGAGCGTGACCCAGCGGCTGCGCACCGCCTACCCCGACTCCTTCCCGAAGGACGCGGACGTGCACGCCGCGCTCACTCCCCTCAAGGAGAACCTGGTGCAGCGGGCCCGCCCCACGTTCCTGGTCCTGCTGGCCACGGTGGCCCTCGTCCTGCTCATCGCCTGCGCGAACGTGGCCAACCTCACGCTGGCGCGCCTGGTCGAGCGCAATCGCGAGCTGGCGATCCGCTCCGCCCTGGGGGCCGGAGGGGCGCGCCTGATGCGCCAGCTCCTCACCGAGAGCACGATCGTGGCCCTGGCCGGAGGCGTGCTCGGCCTCCTCTTCGCCTACCTCACCCGCGGGCTGCTCGCCACCTTCGCCGCCCGTCTCACGCCGCGCGCGGCGGAGGTGGAGATCGACGGCTCCGTGCTCGTGTTCACCCTCCTCGTCTCCGTCCTCACGGGGGTGCTGGCGGGCACGCTGCCCGGGCTGCCCGGCCGCGAGAAGATCGCCCTGGCCCTCATGGGCGAGAACGGGCGCACCACCGGCGACCGGCGGCGGCAGCGCGTGCGCGCGGGCCTGGTGGCCTGGCAGCTCGCGCTGTCGTTCATGCTCCTCATCGGGGCCGCCCTCATGCTGCGGAGCTTCGAGAACCTCCGCCGCGTGGACACCGGGTTCCAGGCCGAGAACGTGCTGACCGCGACCCTCAGCGTCAACTTCACGAAGTTCTTCACGGCCGAGCATCGCGTGGACACCGAGCGGCTGGGCAGGCTCTTCCGGACGATGGAGGACCAGATCAAGACGATGCCGGGGGTGGTGGCGGTGGCCAACGCCTGGACGTTCCCGCTGAACAACCAGTACCAGAACGACGGCACCTTCATGGTGGAGGGCCGGGCGCCGGGCGGGCCGCCCCCGAAGGCCACCTTCATCGGGGTCAGCCCCGCCTACTTCGCCGCCCTGGCCGTGCCGACCCTGCGCGGCCGGGTGTTCGACGAGCGCGACCGCGCGGGCGCCCTTCCCGTGGTCGTCGTGAACCAGCGCCTGGCCCACCGCCACTGGGGGGACGCCGACCCGGTCGGCCGCCGGATCTCCGGCGACAACGGCAAGACCTGGCGGACGGTGGTGGGCGTGGTCGGAGACATCCGGCAGGCCGGGCTCGATCAGGAGCCGGCCGACGCCATCTACCTCCCGTTCGTGGAGTTCCCGGGCGTGACCTCGACCGTGTTCGTGCGCATGATGGGCGACCCCGCGCGCGCGGCCGAGCACATGCGGGCGGCGGCGCGGCTGGCCGACGCCGACACCGCGGTGAGCGAGGTGAGGACCCTGGACGACATCCGCGGCGAGGCCCTCTCCTCGCCGAAGGTCACGACGGTGCTGCTGGGCCTGTTCGCGGTGCTCGCGCTCGTGATCACCGCCGCCGGCCTGAGCGGCCTCATCGCGTACTCGGTCAGCCAGCGCACCCACGAGATCGGGATCCGGATGGCCCTCGGGGCCGACCGCGGGCGCATCACGACGATGGTCCTGCGCGAGGGGATGACCTCGGTGGCGGCCGGCCTCGCCCTCGGGATCGCGGGCGCGCTCGCCCTCTCGCGGCTCGTCTCCGGCCTGCTCTTCGGCATCGGGCCGACCGATCCCGTCTGCTACGCGGGGTCCGCGCTGGTGCTCGTCGCCGCCGCCGCCGGCGCCTGCCTGCTCCCGGCCCGGCGGGCCACCGCGGTGAGCCCGATGACCGCGCTGCGGTCGGAGGCATGAGCGGCCGGCGCGCCTCCCGCGCGCGGCGCGTGCTGCGCGTGCTGCGCGTGATGGCCGCGGGCGCGCTGCTCGTCGCCTCCGCCGGCCGCACCGCGACCACGCGGGCGGCGGCCTCGATCGAGCCGATGGCGGCCGATCCCACGCCGAGGACCACGAGCGGCCCGGCCTACGACCCGAGCGGCGCGCTCCTGCGCCCGGAGGGGTACCACGAATGGGTGTTCGTGGGGGCGTCGCTCGGCCTGTCGTACGCCGAGGGCGCGCGTGGCCACGGCCCGGAAGAGTTCCATCACGTCTACCTGCGCCCGGAGTCCTACGACGCCTTCCTGCGCACCGGGACCTTCCCCGACCGCACCGTGCTCGTGCTCGAGCTGCACGAGGCGGCGGAGAAGGTGGCGCCCAGCCGCCACGGCCTCTTCGAAGGCAAGAGGGTGGCGGTGGAGGCGGCGGTCAAGGACGCGCGGCTCAAGGACGGATGGGGCTATTTCAGCTTCGGCGACGGATCCGAGCTCTCGGCCCGGGCCTTCCCGCGCGGGTCCTGCTTCGAGTGCCACCGCCAGCACGCCGCCGTCGACAACGTGTTCGTGCAGTTCTATCCGGTCCTGCGTGACGCCCGCCACTGACGCCTGAGGCTGCCCCCCGTACAATCGCTCGGCTGGAGGCGCGTGGTGCGCGTGCTTGGTCTGGCGATCCTGACCCTCGCCGCCGTGACCGCGGCGGCGGTTTCCATTCACGCCGCCCCGCCCCCATCCGATCTGGAACGTGCCGTGGCCTCCGACGACTTCGAGGCGATCAAGGCCATGGGCCCTTCCGTGATGCCGCGGCTGGCGCGCCTCTATTCCGCCGCCGACGAGCCCGCGAAGCAGCGCCTGGCCGGCCTGTTCTACCGCCTGGGCTGGAAGTCGCCGGAGGCCCGGGACGCGCTGATGAAGGACGTCCACACCCCGAGCCAGGGCCTGCGCATCTCCGTGCAATACGCGCTCGGGCGCGTGAGCGACGACGTGGCGGTGGTGGACGTGCTGCTCGACAACATGCAGAACGACGCCGAGATCCTCTTCCGCGACAAGGCGGCCTGCGCGCTCGCCTACGACCAGATCCATCTGACCCCGGCGCAGAAGGTCCACCTCTACGAGGGCCTCATCCGCGCCCTCGACGATCCCAAGACCGACGTGCGCCGCATCTCGGCCCTCGTGCTGCAGATCCAGACCGGGCAGGACAAGGGGTTCCGGTTCTCGGACCCAAAGGCGGCGCGGGCCCAGGCGGTCGAGGCCTGGCGGCGATGGCTGGCCGAGTACCGCTCGCAGCTCTAGCCCTGGCCGCGCTGGCGCCGGCGGCGGAGCCGGGGCCGCCGCGCCCGCCCGCGTCCCCCACCGCCACCGCCGTGGCCACCGTGCTCGTCCGCTACGGCTTCGACGACGAGGCGGTGGAGACGGGCCCGGACACCTTCGCCGTGTTCCGCGCCGCCCACGGGCAGGTCGGCCTCAGCTCGGCCTTCCGCGTGAGCGGCTACCGCTCGGTGGAGATCAGCGACGTTCGCGGCAACGGCGACTTCTCCGAGCTGCAGGGCTACTTCCCGGAGCGGCGGTCCGGCTTCGTCTACGCCCACTTCGCCCTGCTGACCGCGCGCCCGGACCAGGAGCTCAACGTCGCCCTCGCCGGCCCCCGTCGGTTCCAGCTCGGCAAGGACGGCATCGCCTTCTGGCTCTCCACGCGCGAGGGCCGTTTCGTCCATGTCTCCGACAGCATCCCGAAGAAGCTCGCGCCCGTGCGCGGCTTCGTCTGGTACACGGTGGAGGTCGTCTACGACGTGGACCGCGGACGCTACGACCTGACCATCCGCGAGGAGGGGAGCACGCAGACGATCGTGGACCTGCGCAACCAGCCGGGCGCGGCCAGCCAGGCGCACTCGGCGGTGGACATCTTCTCGTTCATCTCCGACCCCACGGAGGACGCCTCCGACGTCACCTACTTCGTGGACGACGTGGTGATCGGGGCCAGCGGGGTGGTGGCGGTGCCCCCCCTGGTGGCCCCCGGCCGGCGGAAGCTGTTCGTCGACGCCTTCGCCGAGTACCGCCGGACCCAGGAGGAGAAGCCGCGCTGCCTCCCCCCCAGCACCCTGGCCGAGCTGGGGATCGCGGACGCGGACGCGCTCGGCCCACGCGGTCTGGCCCTGCTCGAAGACGCCCTCGCCTCCGCCGGACGCGGTGACGGGCGCGACACGCTGCCGGCGGACGACGCGCGCCGGCGCCTGCTCGGCGCGGTCGCGCAGTGGCGCGAGGGGTGCAAGGCCCTCGAAGAGGGCGACGCCGCCACCGCGCTCGAGCGATTCGAGCGGGCGGCCTCCGCGGCGCCCGCCGGCCGGATCTACGACCTCGACGCCGCGCTCGCCCTGGTCGTCCTCGGCCGGCATCAGGACGCGGGGGACCGCCTGGCCGCCATCGGCGCCGAATGGGCGGACGATCCTCGCTACGCGATCGTCTCCGCGCGCCTGGCCGTGGCCATGGGCGACCTCGCGGCGGCGCAGGAGACCCTGCGTCCCGCTGCCGAGCGAGGCGATGCCGCGGCCTCCGAGCGCTACTACTCGGTGCTGCTGTGGGACCGCCGGTGGAGGGAGGCGCGGGAGCTCGCTCTCTCGAGGGCGCGGGCTGCTTCACCTCCGGCGGTGCCGTGGCTGGAGCGGGCGGGGGACGCCGCTTTCGAGCTCGGGGAGGCGGCGGAGGCCCGCGAGCTCTACGAGGAGGCGGCGCGGCGGGCGCCGGACCAGCCGTCGCTGTTCCTCAAGCTCTCCGACGTCGCGTTCGTCCTGAAGGACCTCGCCTCCGAGAGGGCGTTCCGCGAGCGCTACTACGGCTCGCTGACCGGGCCCTGATCGGGCCTACCGCGCCCCCATCCGCAACACGACGCCGACCGAGAAGCGCAGGTCGCCCTGTAGCGTCTCCTTCCCCGTCTCGTCCGCGCGCCGCGCGAACCGGTAGTCCGCCTGGAGGCGGGCGGCCACGCGGCCGCGGCCGACGTCGGCCCCCCCGCCGGCCGCGCCTCCCACGTTCGTATGGCTCTCGCTGATCGTCTGGCTGAACACCTGGATCGAGTCGCGGTCGCGCACGGCGCCCACGAGCAGGTGGACGAAGGGCCGGAGCGCACCCGAGGCGAACGAGAGGCGCGGACCGATCAGGGCGGCGGCGGTGGTGTGGTCGGTCCCCTCGACGGTGTGGGTGTGCCAGTCGAGGTCGGTCGCGACCGCGAGCAGGCCCGAGAAGTGGTAGGCGAACGCCAGCTCGCCGCCGTGCAGGCTCTCCCCGTCCTCGCGCACGAGGGAGTAGCCCGCGAAGAGATCGCTCCGGGGGTGGTCCTGCGGCCAGGCGCGGGGAGCGAGGAGCACGACGAACGCGGCGGCGGCCAGGAGTGGTCGCATGCGGGTCTTCTCCTCGGGGCTCAGCCGACGATGCCCAGCCCCGGCCCCGGCGTGTACCCGGGGAACAGGGCGGCCGGATCGACGCCGAGCTGGGCGCGGGCCATCTCCGCGAACAGGTCGCGGAAGTCGGTGGTCACGGCCAGGTCGCGCTCCTGGTAGAGCTGGCTCTTCGCGAGGCCGGGCCAGCGGCCGTAGACGCGGCCTCCGCGCACGCGGCCGCCCATCACGAGCGCGCAGTGGGCGGACCCGTGGTCGGTGCCGGCGGAGCCGTTCACGTAGGCGGCCCGCCCGAACTCCGTGCTCACCAGGACGACCACGTCGTCCATGAGCGGGCCCAGGTCCTGGTCGAACGCGGCCAGCGCCTCGCCCAGGCGCGCGAACTCGAGCTGGTTGGCCGCGAGCTGGCCGGAGTGCGTGTCGAAGGCGCCGCCCACGTTTACGAAGATGCAGCGCGCGCCCAGGCCGGCGCGGATGACCTGGGCGGCCTGGCGCAGCGAGCTCCCGACCGAGGCATTCGGGTACGCCGCCCCGTTCTGGGCGGGGGCGCTGAGGGCCGGCGTGCGCAGGAGGACGTCCATGGCGGCGAAGGTCTCCTGGCCGTTGCGGCCGACCTCGCTCGCGTCCGCCTGGTACATCGCGCGCAGCAGCGCATCCGCCTCCGGGCGCCAGTTGCGGGCGCGCAGGTCGAAGTTGGCGAGGGTCTGGGCCACGAGCACGGGCTCGGGGCCCAGGAACGAGCGGGTGAGCTGCGCGGAGAACGACACGGCCTGGGTCACGTCCGATCCCGGGATCGCCGCGATCGTGCGGTCCAGCCAGCCGGTGGACACCGTCTTGTTTCCGGGGGTGCCCGTCTCCATGAAGTCCTGGGCGTCGAAATGGGAACGGCTCAGGCCGTAGTTGCCCACCGCGTGCACGAGAGCCAGCCGGCCGTCCGCGAACACCGGCTTCAAGGGGGCGAGTCCGGGGTGGAGGGCGAAGAAGCCGTCGAGGTCCACGACCGCGTTGCGCGCCAGCGCGATCGAGCCGCGGAGCGAGGCGTAGTCGGGGTCGCCCACGGGCGGACAGACGGCGAGCCCGTCCGCTCCCCCGCGCAAGAACACGTGGACGAAGACGCGCGCGCCGGCCTCGGCCCCTTCCGCGGCGCGGACCATGAGGGACGACGGGCTGAACCCGACGCCGACCGCGGCCAGGCTCATCCCCTTGAGGAAGACGCGGCGCGAGACGTCCCAGCGCTCGCTCATCGGGTCTGCATCTCCGGGCTGGCCAGGCACAGGCCGAGGCCGCGGGTGGCGATGCTCACCGGACCGCCGGCGGCCAGGCGCGAGATCGCCCCCAGGGTCGCGGCCGAGAGGCTCGTGCCGAAGAGGTCGGCGTCGAGGGCAGCGGCCACCGAGCGCGCGTCGTCCGGGTTGCCGGACGCGCTGCGCACGGTCGCGCGGGCGTCCACGGCCGCCCCCGCCACCGCGTTCGCGGACAGGTCGAGGGCGAAGTTCATCCGGTTGAGCTGCGAGGACGGGTCGAGCCAGTCGTCGCCGCGGTTCGAGTACCCCGTGGGAGGGATGCACTGGTAGAGGGGCATCCCCATCGCGCTCACCGCGGCGGCCGCCCCCCGGCTGGACGTGACCTGGGCGTCCGCGGCGCGCAGGGCGGCGACGGTGAGCTCGAACCCGGTGCGCGGCTTTCCCGGCCCGAAGGCCCCCGCCCAGAACTCGGGAGAGTCGATCATGCGGCGCAGCACCTCCCGGAGATCGCCCCCCGAGCCCTGGAAGGCCGCCGCCATCTTGTCGAGGAGGGTGGAGGGCGGAACGTCGGCCACGAAGCGCTCGGCCAGCTTCTTCGAGATGAACCGCGCGGTCGAGGGGTGGGCGGCCAGGTAGTCGAGCAGCTTCTCGCCGTCGTCGCGCCCGCCGCCCGCGGGCACGTTCAGCCCGAAGACGGACTTGGCGCCGGTGTCGTGCTGGGCCGGGCGGTAGACGAAGGCGCCGCTCGTGCGCAGGTTGTCGATGCCCCAGCCCGTGAAGCAGCGCGCGGAGTCGAAGACGTGCTCCTGGGTGTAGCCGGCGTCCACGCCCACGGTGTGCAGCTCCATCAGCTCGCGGCCGTAGTTCTCGTTGATCCCCTGGATCAGGCGCCCGCTGGCGTCGTAGCGGGTGGCCGCGCTCAGGTAGTTGTCGAGGTAGTACAGCATCGCGGGGTGGGTGGCGGTGGCGCCCAGGAGGTCGCGGAACCGCCCGAGCACGTGCGGCCGGATCGCGTCCCGCTCGTAGGACATCACGCTGTAGCGCACGAACCCGTCGCCGATGTTGACGTTGAAGTGGTTGAACCAGAAGTCGACCAGGACCTCCTGGAGCTGGTTGCGGGCATGGGCGGCGCGGATGAGCTTGGCCGCCACGAACTCGTCCACGATCGGGCCGATCGCGCGGTCGTCCGCGTTGTTGAGCGCGAGCACCTGGGCGATCGGGTAGTCGAGGGTGCGCAGTCCCCGCAGCCGCGTCTCCAGATCGGGATCGGGAGCGGGATCGAGCTGCTCCTCGACGTAGCGCTGCAGGCCCTGGGCGAGGACCTGGCGGATCTGCCCGGGCCGAGGGCCGAAGCCGAGCCGGCTCAGCGCGTAACGGGCCAGCCTTGGCCCGATGTCGACCGCGGTGGCGGGTCGGATCGCCGTCATTTGCATCTTTTGACCGCTCGGGCCGGAAAGGGTTGAACCACGGGCCCTCCGGGACCCTACTCCTCGGACCTCCTCCACGTTGCGAGGACCACCCTTGAGCCGGCAGGGCCGGAACTGCTATTATTGACGGTTGCCGCCGCTCGCCGGCCGCGGCGTGCGAGAGCCCGGCGGCCTGCGGCCGCCACTGGGGAGTGTCATGAAGCCTGGGATCCATCCCGATTACGTCACCGTGAACGTCCACTGCGCCTGCGGCGCGACCTGGACCACGCGGTCCACGAAGGGTCAGGAGCTGCGCCTGGAGATCTGCTCCAACTGCCACCCGTTCTTCACGGGCAAGCAGCGCCTCATCGACTCCGCGGGCCAGATCGAGAAGTTCACGCGGAAGTGGGGCAAGAAGAAGGACGCACCGGCTCCGGCCAAGGCGTAGCCCGGCCCCGGACACCCCGGTCGCCCCGTGCTGGGGCACCGGGGTTTTGTTTGCGCGCGAGCGGGCAGGGGCGATCGCGGGCAAGAAAGCGAGCGGCGAATTCACTTCGCCGCGAGCGGGCAGGGGGTAGCCCGAAGGGCGTAGGGGGTTGCATTCGGCCGCATGAGGAGCAACCCCCTGGTACTAGAAAATGGACTCGATCACGTTTCAAAAACTGCGCGACATCGAATCCCGCTTCGGCGAGATCGAGGCGAAGATGTCGGACGCCGACATCGCGCGGGACCCGTCCGCGTTCCAGCGCCTGGCCCGCGAGTCCAAGGAGATCGCGCCCATCGTCGAGCGCTACCGCGCCTACAAGGCGGCCCTGGGAGAGATCACGAAGATCCAGGAGATGATCCGGGCGGAGTCCGACCCCGAGCTCAAGGAGATGGCGCACGAGGAGGTACGCGCGCTGGAGTCACGGCGCGACGCCCTCGACGCCGAGATCCCGCTCCTCCTCATCCCCAAGGACCCCAACGACGAGAAGAACGTCCTCCTCGAGATCCGGGCCGGCACCGGCGGCGAGGAGGCGGCCCTCTTCGCGGGTGAGGTCTTCCGGATGTACACGCGCTTCGCGGAGCGCGAGCGGTGGAAGGTGGACGTGATCTCCGTGACCCGCGCCGGCCAGGGCGGGATCAAGGAGGTCATCGCGATGGTGGAAGGCGATCGCGTGTACTCCAAGCTCCGCTACGAGAGCGGCGTCCATCGGGTGCAGCGCGTGCCGGCCACCGAGGCCTCCGGCCGCATCCACACCTCCGCCATCACCGTGGCCGTGCTGCCGGAGGCGGAGGAGGTCGACATCAAGATCGACGCCAAGGACCTCCGCATCGACACCTTCTGCTCCTCCGGCCCCGGCGGGCAGAGCGTGAACACCACCTACTCGGCGGTGCGCATCACCCACCTGCCCTCCAACACCGTGGTCTCCTGCCAGGACGAGAAGAGCCAGATCAAGAACCGCGAGAAGGCCATGAAGGTCCTGCGCGCCCGCCTCTACGAGGTCGCCCTCGAGAAGCAGCAGAGCCAGATCGCCAGCGAGCGCAAGAGCCAGGTCGGCAGCGGGGACCGCAGCGAGAAGATCCGCACCTACAACTTCCCGCAGTCGCGCATCACCGACCACCGGATCGGGCTCACCCTCCACCAGCTCCAGCAAGTCCTGGACGGCGACCTCGGCGAGATCGTGAACTCACTCATCGCCCACGCCCAGGCCGAGAAGCTCAAGCTCTCGCGGCCGGGCGCGGCCTGACCCGGCTGCTCACGGGAAGGCCTCCCGCGCCGGTCCCGGAAGAGAGCGTCACCTTCCTCCTCGACGAGGCGGCGGCGCGCCTCGAGCAGAAGGGAATCGTCACCGCCCGGTTCGACGCCGAGCTGCTCCTCCGTCACGTCCTCGGCTGGAGCCGCGCGGACGTGGTCGCGCGCGCGCCGGAGGCGGTGCCGGCGGCCGCGGCCGCCCTCTTCGCCGAGGCGGTCGAGCAGCGGGCACGGCGGCGTCCCGTCCAGCACCTGACGGGCGTACAGGCGTTCTGGCGCCACGAGTTCATCGTGACTCCGGACGTCCTGATCCCACGCCCGGAGACGGAGCTGCTCGTCGAGACCGCGCTCCTTCTCCTGCGCGACGTCCCCTCCCCGCTCGTGGTCGACGTCGGCACCGGCAGCGGATGCCTCGCCCTGTCCCTGGCCGCCGAGCGAAAGGACGCGCGCGTTCACGCCACCGACCTCTCGCCCTCCGCCCTGCGCGTGGCGCGGGGCAACGCCGCGCGGCTCCGGCTCGAGCCCCGGGTCACGTTCCACGAGGGCGACCTGCTCGATCCCGTCCGCGGCCTCGGAAGGGCGATCGACCTCGTGGTCAGCAACCCGCCCTACGTCTCGGAGGAGGAGTGGGCGCTCCTCGAGCCCGAGGTGCGCGATCACGATCCGCGGACGGCTCTGGTTCCCGCCGAAGGCGTGGCCGCCCTCTACGCGCGGCTGCTCGCGCAGGCCCACGAGCTGCTCCGGCCGGGCGGATGGATCGCGGTCGAGGTCGGCGCCGGCGCGGACGGCGCGACTGCGGACGCGATGGCGCAGGGGGGGCTGACGGAGGCCTCCGCCCGTCTCGACCTGCGCGGGATCGGCCGCGTGGTGACGGCACGACAGCCGGGGCGCGTTTGACAAGAGCCCTGTGCCCCATTGACAAAGCCCGCCAGCGAGGAGTACAAACTGCTGCCCTCCAGGACTGACATAAGTGTCCCCTACTTGCCATCCCTAGCCGCTGCTCGCGGCCCAGTTGAAGGAGTGTCGAGCATGTTGAGGCGAGCCGTCCTGTGTACGGGCCTGGCCTTCGGCCTGGCCTTGATCACCGCGTCCAGCGCGCTCACGCAGGACGCCCCGCGGTTCCAGGCCACGCCGATGGAGGCCACCGACACCTCGTCGGTGCCCAAGTCGGCCAACGGCATGGTCAGCGTGATCGTCAAGTTCGACGTACCCTCCGTGGCGTCCTACAAGGGCGGCCTCGCCGGCCTGGCCGCGACGAGCCCGGAGGCGACCGGCGCGAGCCGGCTGGCCGTGGATTCGCCGGCCGCCCGCGCCTACGAGAGCTTCCTCGCCCAGAAGGAGAGCGCCTTCGAGAGCGCCCTCCGCGCGACCGTGCCCGGCGCGCGGGTCGTGCATCGCTTCCGCTGGGTCATCGGCGGCGAGTCCGTGCTCCTGCCCGCCAACCGGCTCAAGGACCTCTCCTCGATGCCGGGGGTGAAGGCGGTCTACCCGGACGAGCTGTTGCACCTCGACACCAACCGCAGCCCGGAGTTCATCGGCGCCCCGACGCTCTGGGGCGAAGTGGGCGGACAGGGCCACGCGGGCGAGGGCGTGATCGTGGGCATGATCGACACCGGGATCTGGCCGGAGCATCCCTCCGTGGCCGACGACGGCAGCTATCCCGCGCCGCCCGCGACGTGGCACGGCGTCACCTGCCAGTTCGGCTCCGCCAATGTCAACGACCCCGTGTTCGCCTGCAACAACAAGCTGATCGGCGCCGCCCGCTTCATGGCGACCTTCGACGCCTTCGGCGGCGGCCCGGGCACTCCTCTCCCCAACGAGTTCATCTCCGCCCGTGACAACAACGGCCACGGCTCGCACACCGCCACCACCGCCGCCGGCAACGCGGGCGTGACCGCGTCCACCGGCGCCGTCGTCTCCGGGATCGCGCCCCGCGCCCACCTCTCGATCTACAAGGTCTGCTTCACGGTGGCGGACGGCACCGGCGGCGGCTCCTGCTACACCTCGGACTCGGCGGCCGCCATCGAGCAGGGCATCCTCGACGGCGTGAACGTGATGAGCTTCTCGATCGGCGGCGGCTCCAACCCGTACTCGGACGCGGGGTCGCTCGCCTTCCTCGACGCCTACAACGCAGGCGTGTTCGTGGCCGCGGCGGGCGGCAACTCCGGCCCCGGCGCCGACACCGTCGAGCACCGCGAGCCCTGGGTCACCACCGCCGCCGCCAGCACCGACGACAAGGGGTTCCGGGGCTCGGCCGCGCTCACCGCGGCCGCCGGTCCTCTCAGCCTGACCGGGATCTCCTCCTCCGGCACCGACATCACCACGCCCGCGCCGGTCGTGCTCTCGGCGACGGCGGCCGGTTACGCGGATGACCTCTGCCTGAACCCGGCCGGCGCCGGCACCCTCACCGGCAAGATCGTGGCCTGCAAGCGCGGCACCAACGCCCGCGTGGCCAAGAGCGCCAACGTGTTCGCGGGCGGCGCCGTGGGCATGATCCTGTACAACGTTCCGGCCGGGGCCACCGACCTCGACGCCGACATCCACGCCGTCCCCACGCTCCACATCAACTCCGCCCAGGGCACGTCGCTCGTGGCCTACCTCAACGCCAACGCCGACGCCATGGGCACGATCACCGGCGGCGCCACCGACTTCGGCGGGCAGGGCGACGTCACCGCGTCCTTCAGCTCGCGCGGCGGCCCCAACCAGGTGCTGGGCATCAGCAAACCGGACGTGGGCGCGCCGGGGGTCAACATCCTGGCCGCCAACTCGCCCGTGCTGGCCGAGCCCACCCTGCCGCAGGGCCAGTTCTTCCAGATCATCAGCGGCACCTCGATGGCCACCCCGCACGTCGCCGGCGCCGGCGCCCTGCTGCACCAGCTCCACCCGACCTGGACGCCGGGCCAGATCAAGTCCGCCCTGATGATGACGGCCACCAACGCGCACACGGTCAAGGAGGACAGGGTCACGCCCGCCACTCCGTTCGACGTCGGCTCCGGCCGCATCGACCTCACCGTGGCCGGCGACCCCGGGCTGACCATCAGCGACACCGGCGCGAACTACGTGAGCCTGTCCGGCAACCTTTCCACCTCGAACTACCCGAGCCTGTACGTGCCGGTCATGGCCGGGCGCGTGGACGTGCAGCGGACGCTCAAGAGCGTCGACAGCGCGAGCCGCGTCTGGTACATCACCCCGCTGTCGCCGTCGGACGTCATCATCACCACTCCCCACGCGGTGACGCTCGGCGCCGGCCTGTCGCAGACCATCACCATCACGGTGGATGCCTCCGCGGTGCCGATCGGCCAGACCCGCCTTGCCTCCCTGCACTTCACGAGCCCGGACGCGGGCGGCGGCCAGAGCGAGCTCAACTTCCCGATCACGATAGTCCGCAAGCAGGCCGGCCTCAGCCTCACCAAGAGCTGCACGCCCTCGACGCTGCCCTGGAATGCCACCACGACCTGCACGATCCAGTTCCAGAACAACAACTTCGCGGACGACACCCCGTCCGTATTCGACGCCGTGCCCAGCCAGCTCACCGTCACCGGCGTGACGGGGGCCAGCCAGGACGGTAACCTCGTGTTCTTCCAGGACACCGTGCACGGGGCGACCGCTCCCGTGGTGGGGGTGCAGGACGGCTCCACGCCTTTCGGGTACGTCCCCCTGAGCGGGTTCGGCATTTCCGTCACCCCCATGGGCGACGACACGCTCACGAACTTCAACGTTCCGGCCTTCGTCTTCGCCGGACAGACCTACACCCGGATCGGCGTGGTCAGCGACGGCTACATCGTGGTGGGCGGAGGCACGAGCGCGGACATCCAGTTCCTCAACCAGAACCTGCCCAACCCCACCCGTCCCAACAACGTCCTCGCCCCGTTCTGGAGCGACCTGGATGCGAGCCCGGCCAAGCTGCCCGCGGGCGGCGGCGTCCGCGCCGGCGTGCTCACCGCCGGCCCCGACAGCTGGATCGTGGTGGACTTCGACCACGTGCCTAACTTCAGCGGCGGGCCCAATCAGAACACCTTCGAGGTCTGGATCGGCCGCAACACGAACACGAATCCCGGGCAGGACATCACCTTCGCCTATGGCCCCGACGGCGTGACGCAGGGCGAAGGCAACCTCGCGACCGTGGGCGCGGAGAACTCCTTCGGCAACAGCGGCCAGAACTACTACTACAACGGCACGGGCACCCAGCCCACCTCGGCGACCGAGATCGAGGTCACCAGCGTCCCCGGCACTCCCGGCGAGATCAAGACCATCACCATCAACGCCACCGCCGCCCAGGTCGGGACCTGGCGCAACTGCGCGGAGATGTTCAGCTCGTCGATCTTCGGCGAGTCCGAGAGCTGCGTGGACGGCTCGGTGACCAAGGCCGACCAGACGATCACCTTCGGAGCGCTCGCCAACAAGACCGCCGTCGACCCGGACTTCGGCGTCAGCGCGTCCTCGTCCTCCGGCCTGGCCGTCACCTTCACCGCCAGCGGGCAGTGCACGGTCAACGCCAGCGGCACCATCGTCCACATCACGGCCGTCGGCACTTGCACGATCACCGCCCACCAGGCCGGCAACGCCACCTACAACCCGGCCCCGGACGTGCCGCAGTCGTTCAACATCGTCAAGGCCGACCAGACGATCACCTTTGGCGCGCTGGCCGACAAGACGTTCGGCGATCCCGACTTCAGCGTCAGCGCCACCGCGACCTCCGGCCTGGCCGTGACCTTCACCTCGACCGGCAACTGCACGGTGACGTCGGACGGCGCCACCGTCCACCTCACCGACGTCGGCTCCTGCACGATCACCGCCCACCAGGCCGGCAACGGGAACTTCAACGCGGCGCCGGACGTCCCCCAGACCTTCGCGATCAACGCCGGCGACCTGATCTGGCGTGACGGCTTCGAGTCGAACAACCTGTCCGGTTGGTCGGCCTCGTCCACCGACGGCGGTGACCTCAGCGTCACCGGCGCCGCCGCCCTCGTCGGCAGCTTCGGCCTGCAGGCGTTCGTGAACGACACGAACAGCCTGTTCGTCGAGGACGACCATCCGAGCGCCGAGAGCCGCTTCCGGGCGCGCTTCTACCTCGACCCCCACACCTTCGACCCCGGCGTCGCCGGCGGCCACTTCCGTACCCGCATCTTCCTGGCCCTCCAGGCGAGCCCGTCGCGGCGACTGGTGGCGATCGTGCTGAAGTTCCAGGACGGGCAGTACAGCCTGATGGCGCGCGTGCGTCTCGACGACGACACCACCGTGGACACCCCGTTCACGACGATCACGGCCGCCTCGCACTACGTCGAGTTCGACTGGACGCAGTCCACCAGCCCGGTGGCCGCGGACGGATCGCTCTCGCTGTGGATCGACGGCGCGCCCGCGGGAACGCTGAGCAACCTGAACAACAACGCGGGCGGGGTCGACCTCGCCCGCATGGGCGTCCTCAGCCTCAAGGCCGGCGCGAGCGGGATCATCTACTTCGACGCGTACGAGTCGCGCCGCCTCAACCCGGTCGGCCCGTGAACGGCTGACCTGGCCGTCGTCGCATCGCCCCTGGGACGTGCCCCGCGGCACGCCCCAGGGGCTTTTTGTTTGGGTACACTGGATTCAATGGAAAAGATCCGGATCGTCGGAGGCAAGGCCCTGGAGGGCACCGTCCGCATCTCGGGGGCGAAGAATGCCTCCCTGCCCGACGTGTGCGCCTCGATCCTGACCGACCAGCCCGTCGTCCTGCGCAACGTGCCCGAGGTGCGCGACATCCGCACCATGGGCCGGGTGCTCTCCGCGATGGGCGTGGAGACGGACCTCCGCGTGGGGGGCGAGGTCGAGCTCAAGGCCGGCCAGCTCACGTCCGTGGAGGCCACCTACGACCTCGTCAAGACCATGCGCGCGTCCGTGCTCGTGCTGGGGCCCGTGCTGGCGCGCGAGGGGCGGGCCCGCGTGTCCCTGCCCGGGGGCTGCGCGATCGGCGACCGCCCCATCGACCTGCACCTGATGGCCCTCGAGAAGATGGGGGCGGCGATCAAGGTCGAGCGCGGGTACGTGGAGGCGCGAGCCAAGCGGCTGCGCGGGGCGGAGATCTACTTCGAGACCGTCACCGTCACCGGCACCGAGAACATCATGATGGCGGCCACCCTGGCCGAGGGAGAGACCGTCCTCCTGAACGCGGCCTGCGAGCCGGAGATCGCCGACCTCGCCGACCTCCTGGTCAAGATGGGCGCGCGCATCCAGGGCGCGGGGGGCTCGACCATCCGCATCGAGGGCGTGGACCGCCTGCATGGCGCCGAGCACACCGTCATCCCCGACCGCATCGAGACCGGGACCTACGTGGCCGCCTGCGCGATGGCGGGGGGGGACATCGAGGTGCGCAACTGCCACCCCCCCCACCTGCGGGCGGTGATCGACAAGTTCCGGGAGACGGGCGTCCGCATCGAGGAGGGCCCGGACAACCTGCGCGTGCGCGCCCCTCGCACGGTCAAGCCCTCCGACGTGACCACCCTGCCCCATCCCGGCTTCCCCACCGACATGCAGGCCCAGTACATGGCCCTGATGACCCAGGCCAGCGGCGTCAGCACCATCACGGAGTCGATCTTCGAGAACCGCTACATGCACGTGGCGGAGCTGGAGCGCATGGGGGCGAGCATCCGCGTGGACGGCCGCGTGGCCCAGGTGCGGGGACACACGCCGCTGAGCGGGGCCCAGGTCATGGCCACCGACCTTCGGGCCTCCGCCTGCCTGGTCACGGCCGCGCTGGCCGCCAAGGGGGAGACGGTCATCGACCGCGTGTACCACCTCGACCGCGGGTACTGGCGGATCGACGAGAAGCTGCGCGGCCTGGGGGCGGACATCGAGCGCATCGACCGCGGCACCGATTCCGGACAGCGGTCGAGCGACCACGCGCAGATCGCCTAGATCCAGCCCAGCTCCAGCGCCTTGAGCGGTCGCGCTAGACTACGGCCGCACGTGACCGCCCCGGATGCCCTGCGTCCCCCGCTCCTGACCTGGTACCGGCGCCACCGCCGCGACCTGCCCTGGCGGCGGACCCGCGACCCCTACCCCATCTGGGTCTCGGAGGTCATGCTCCAGCAGACCACGGTCAAGGCCGTGGGGCCCTACTACGAGGCCTTCCTCGCCCAGTTCCCGGACGTGCGCGCGCTGGCGGGCGCGCGGGAGGAGGACGTCCTGGCCCGCTGGTCCGGCCTCGGCTACTACCACCGCGCGCGGAACCTCCACCGCGGGGCGCGCCACGTCGTCGCGCGCCACGACGGCGTCTTCCCGCGCACGCTGGAGGCGGCGCTGGCCGTGCCCGGCGTCGGCCTCTACACCGCGAGCGCGGTGCTCTCGATCGCCTACGGCACGCCCCTTCCGGTGGTGGACGGCAACGTACGGCGCGTGCTCGCGCGCGTGCTCGCCCTGCGCGGGAGGGAGTGGACGCGCGACGCGCCGTACTACAACCTGGCCGAGGAGCTGCTCGACCGCGAGTCGCCGGGGGACTGGAACCAGGCGCTCATGGAGCTCGGCGCGACCGTCTGCACGCCGCGGCGGCCGGCCTGCCCCGCGTGTCCGCTGCGCGCGCCGTGCCGGGCCCGGGCCGCCGGGATCCAGGAGGAGCTGCCGGAGAGCCGGCGCCGCCGCGCGCCCGTAGACGTGACGGTGGCGGCGGTGGTCGTGGAGCGGCGCGGCCGCGTGCTCCTCGTCCGCCGCGGCGAGGGCCGGCTCATGGGACGCTTCTGGGAGGTCCCGCAGACCTCGCTCGAGGGCCGCGGCCTGGCCGACCTCGTGGCCGAGATCCGGGCCCGTCACGGCCTGGAGGTGGAGCCGGGCGCGCTCCTCGCCCGCGCGCGCCACGCGATCACCTTCCGGCGCATCCGTGTCGAGGCCTACGCGGGCCGGCTCCGGCGCGAGCCGCCGCGGGATCCGGAGCGGTTCGTGTGGGCCGGCCCCGACGAGCTGGCCTCCCTGCCGATGTCGTCGCTGACCCGCAAGGTCATCGCGGGCGCGCGCTCGCCGCAGAGGCCGCTCGACCTGGGGCGGGGCTGAGCGTGGACCGGGGCCTGCGCATCCTTCTCGTGGCCGCCCTGCTCGGCGCCGCCGCCTGGGCCGTCCTGAGGTGGCCCCGTCTCGACACCGTCGAGACGGGGCGTACGCCGGAGTACCCCGATCTCCGCCCCCGCGACTACGCGGCGGCGGAGGCCGAGGTCGGCCGCGCGGTGAGGGCGGCCCTCGACCGGCTCGGCTGGCGGTTCGTGGCCGCGGGCCGCGGCCCGGGCGGGAGCGAGGTGCAGGCCTCCACGCGCGGGGCCGTCCTCCCCACCGAGCACGACGTGACCGTGCGCATCCAGCGGATGGGCGCGCGCACGCGCGTGAGCGTGCGCGCCCACGGCCGGACCCTGGGCTGGGACTTCGGCGAGGACGCCCGTCTGATCGAGCGGTTCTTCGCCGCCCTCGACGAGGAGGTCGGGCGCCGGCGGTAGCCGGCCAGTGAGAGCGCGCACGCCCGGGCCCGACCGCCGGGAAGCGCCCGCCGCGAATTCGTGTACACTCGGCAGAACGTGTCGTGCCTGTTCTGCGAGATCGTGGCCGGCCGCATTCCCGCTCGCATGGCCTACCAGGATGACCAGATCCTCGCCTTCCACGACATCAATCCCCAGGGGCCGGTGCACATCCTCGTCATCCCCCGGCGCCATATCACGAGCGTGCTCGACCTCGAGGCGGGCGATGACGCGCTGGTGGGCGCCCTGGTGCGACGGGCCACCGCCCTCGCCCGCGCGGAAGGGCTGGACAGTCGCGGGTTCCGCCTGGTCTTCAACTCCGGCGAGGACGCGGGCTACAGCGTCTACCATATCCACCTGCACCTGGTGGGCGGCCGCAAGCTGGGCTGGCCGCCCGGCTAGAGGAGCCCGGTCGTGAGCGAAGAGAGAGCCGGCGCCTCCGAGCCCAGCGAGATCGCCGGGCGCTACCAGGTCGTCAAGAAGCTGGGCGCGGGCGCGTTCGGCACCGTCTACAAGGCCAAGGACAAGATCCTCGGCCGGATGGTCGCCATCAAGACCATCCGGCTGGAGGGCCTGGCCGCGGCCGGGGCCAGCCTCGACGAGCTGATCGACCGGTTCAAGCGCGAGGCCCAGGTCTCCGCGCAGCTCAAGCACCCGAACATCGTCACCATCTACGACGTCGGGGACACCGGCGGGATCAGCTACCTGGCCATGGAGTTCATCGACGGCGTGGGCCTCGACCGCATCATCGCCACCGCCGGCCGCCTGCCCCTCGAGCGCGCGGCCAGCCTGGCCGCCCAGGTCGCGGACGCCCTCGACTTCGCGCACAAGAGCAACGTCGTCCACCGCGACATCAAGCCCGCCAACATCATGGTGGAGGCGGGCGACCGCGTGAAGGTGACGGACTTCGGCATCGCCAAGGTGACCGACTCCGGGGACCACCTCACCGTGACCGGGAGCCTGCTCGGGACGCCGTCGTACATGAGCCCGGAGCAGGCGCGAGGGGCCGCCCTCGACGGGCGCAGCGACCTCTTCGCGGTGGGCGCCGTCCTGTACGAGATGCTGGCGGGCAGGAAGGCCTTCCGCGGCGACTCCATCACCGGCCTGATCTTCAAGATCATCACCGAGGAGCCGCCCTCGATCCGCGAGTTCGACCCCGCCATCCCCGACGAGATGGTCCGCATCATCGGCAAGGCCCTGGCCAAGACGCCGGAGATGCGCTACCAGAACGGCCGCGACATGGTCGAGGACCTGATGGCCCTGACCCGCCCCGGGGCCACGCCGACGCTGCGCCAGGCCGAGGTGGCGACCGCGCCCGGGATGAAGCTGCCCGCGGGGGCGCCGCCGATCGCCCCCACCATCAGCGCCTCGCCGACCATGCAGGGCACGTCGCTCACCGCGCAGCGAGCCCCGGCCACCGTCGCCTCGCCCGCTCCCCCCACGACCGTCGCTCCTCCGCGACCGCGCGTGTCCCCGCCGCCGCCCGCCGCGGCCGCGCCCACGCGGATCGCCCCGCCCCCGAGGCCGGCTCCGAAGAGCTCGAACGCGGGGCTGCTCATCGGGATCGCCGCCGTCGCGTTCGTCCTGCTCGTGGGCGTCGCCGGCGCCGGCTGGTACGTGTGGAGCCACCGGGGACAGGCCAAGGACGCGGGGAACCTGACCGGCCCGCCGGGGACGTCCGTGGGATCCACCACCGCCACCACCGTCCCGACCTCGATCGCGGTCCAGCCCCCCGAGACCACGCTCCCCGCGCCGCCGGCCTCGGTGCCCGCCGCGGACACCGGCTCCAACGTGGCTCCCGTGGGGCCGAAGGGCACGACCACGGCGTCGAACGGACGGACGACCGGGCCGGGACCCTCTTCGACCGGGCGTTCCTCCTCCACCGAGACGGCGACCGCGCCCGAGGCCGGCACCACCGAGCCTCCGGCCGCCCACGGCACCGACGCGCGCTACCGGTACCTCGACGAGGAGGCGCCGCCGGGGGACGGCCGCGACGCCGGCGACCACGCCGCCGAGACCTACCGCAACCGCGACGGATGGCGCTCGCCCACCGGCACCTACGGCACGAACCGCCGCTTCACCCAGCGCGAGCGCAGCCCGCGCGACACCGGACCCGCCGAACGGCCCGCGGTGGCGACCCTGCGGCACGTCATGGACCGCGAGGAGGTCTACAAGAAGGCGACCGGGCGCTACGGCACGCTGGCCGAGATGGCGCGCGCCAGCAGCTTCGGCCTGGACGTGCCGTTCGGCCCGAGCTCCTTCCGCCGGAAGGGATACAAGTTCGACCTGACCCTCGAGGAGGACGGGTTCAAGATCATCGCCGTGCCCAGCGCCATCGGGCCGCGCTCGTTCGTGGGCGACGACTCCGGCTACATCCGGTCAGGGCTCGGCGAATAGCGGCGAGCGGGCCTAGAACCTCTCCGGGCGGGCCGCCATCAGGTACTGCGCGAGGGCCTGGAAGATCTCCTGGGCCTTGCGGACGTCGCTGCCGGTGAAATCGGGCCCCGCCTCCGCCGGCGTCTCGCCCTTGCGGCTGATCTGGGCCACGCCGATGGCGTCCTCTCCTTGCAGGATCGGCACCGTGATCATCTTCTGGATGGGAACGGCGCGGTCGCGCAGCTTGACGCTCTCGAAGAACGCGACGTGCTTGACCATGGGCACGTTGTTCATGGCCTCGCCGACCTTGCGGCCGAAGATGTTCACGGCGATCGAGTCGCGCTTGGTCACGGGGATGGTGCCGAGGTCGGCGAACTTCCGTGGGGCCACGAAGCGGAGGTGGCGGGCGTCGGAGGTGAGGAAGAGGATCGCCACCTCGTCCGTCTTGGCCCCGAAGGCCCCCGCCACGTACTTCACCACCCGCTCCGACATGTCGAGGAACAGCTCGAGCGGGTTGTCCGTCCGCCCCTTGTTCGCGGCCATCGCCTGCAGGATGTCGAGGAGGTCCTTCATCGCGGAACCAGGATTATACCAAGATGGCGGCACATGAACGCCAAGACCGCTCTGGGTGTGACCGCGGCGGGCCTGGCCCTCCTGGCCACCCTCACCGTGCGCGACCTCAAACCGGCGGGCGCGCGGTCCGTGCCGCCGTTTGGCGTCCGGGGGGCCACCCACGTCCACACCGGGTTCTCGCGGGACGGCCGCGGCACGGTGGAGGACGTCGCGCGCGCCGCGCGCGCCCGGCATCTCCAGTTCGTGGTCGTGACCGACCACAATACGCAGGCCGCCCTGCCCGAGGCCGGCTACCGCGACGGCGTGCTCGTCATCGGCGGCATGGAGAAGTCGACGGACGCCGGCCACGCGCTGGTGCTGGGCACGGGCCCGATCCCCTTCGGGCTCGACGGCGATCCCCGCGAGGTGGCCCGCGACGCCCAGGGGCTGGGCGGGTTCGTGGTGGCGGCCCACCCGGCCTCGACCGATCCCGAGCGGGGCTGGTCGGGCGGATGGGACGGGATCGACGGCATCGAGGTCCTGAACTTCGGCCAGCCCGAGAGCTGGCCTCGCCCCGGCCTTCGCGCGGTGCCGTTGCTCGCCGGCTACGGCCTGGACCCCACGTGGTCCCTCCTGCGCGGGTTCGCCTTCTCGCGCGACGCGCTCCGGTCGTGGGACCAGGAGCTCGCTGCGCGTCCGCTGGCCGGCCTCCTCGGGACCGATGCGCACGGCGGCCTGCGCGCGGGGTCGCACTTCCTGCCCTTCCCGACCCACCGCCACATCTTCGGCCTGGCGTCGCAGCACCTGCGGCTGGACCGGCCGCTCACCGGCGAGGCGGCCGCCGACACCGCGGCCGTGCTCGACGCGCTGCGGCGCGGCCGCGGCTACGTGGCGGTGGACGCGATGGGCGACGCCTCCCGCTTCTCCTTCGCCGCCGAGAGTGGCGGCGCGCGGGCCGGACCCGGCGACGACCTTCCCCTGGCCGGCGAGGCCAGGCTCACCGCCGACGCCGGCGGCGTCCCCGGCGCCCGGCTGGTTCTCCTCCGCGACGGGTCGCGCATCGCGGAGGGCGAGCGCCTCGACTTCACCACCGGCGAGGCCGGCGTGTACCGCGTGGAGGCGTACCTGGCGGGAGCGCCGGCCGGCGCGGGGCCGGATCCGCTGCCCTGGGTGATCTCGAACCCCGTCTCCCTGTTTCCTTCGGACGTCCTCGCCGCGCGCGCCGCGCGGCGCGCGCGCCCACCGGTGTCCCCGGCCGCGAGCTGGCCCGGGCCCCTGGGCATCCTGGACGACTTCGCGCGGCCGGCCGGCCCCGAATGGCAGATCGACCGATCCCTCGACGCCGCGGGCGCGTGGCGGATCGAGGACGAGGCCTTGCGCTTCGATTTCGCGCTGGGGCCGCGCGCGCCCACGCACGCCGACCTCGTGCGCTGGAAGCCCCTCGACCTCTCCCGCGCCTCCGCCGTCGTCTTCCGCGTCCGCGCCGAGCGGACGATGCGCTTCGATCTCCAGGTGCGCACGGAGTCTCCCGGTCAGGATCCTCCGCTCCGGACCTGGAGGCGCTCGGTCCGGGCGGAGCCGGAATGGACGGAGGTGGTGGTGCCGCTTTCGGCCCTCAAGACCTACGATCACCGGCCGGGCGGCCCCGATCTCCACCACGTCGTCGGCCTCTACCTGCACCTCGACGAGGCCATCCTGGCACCGGGCGCGCGCGGCACGCTGTGGATCGACGATCTCGCGATCGGGCCTCCGCTGAGCGTGGAGGACGCTCACTGAGGGTACGGCGATCGCGGCGGGGCTGGCATAGACTCCTGCACATGACGCGAGCTCCCTTCCTCGTGCGTGCGGCCGTATCCGCGATCGCGGCGACCCTCGTGCTCGTCCCCGCACCCGCGCCCGCCCAGGGCCGGCGCGCGGCCGCCGCCCCCGCCTCCGCCGCTCCGATCGCGCCTCCGCTCGTGGCCGCCCGCAGCCTGAAGGCGCTCAAGGCCCGCGAGATCGGACCCGCGATCATGGGCGGGCGCATCTCCGACATCGCGCTCGACCCCGCCGACCCCCACGCCTACTACGTCGCGCTCGCCACCGGCGGCCTCATGAAGACGACGGACGACGGCGGCAGCTTCAAGGGCGTGTTCGAGCACGAGGCGGTGGCCTCGACGGGCGCGGTCGCGGTCGCCCCCTCGAACGCCAAGGTCGTGTGGCTGGGGACGGGGGAAGCCAACGACCGCAACAGCTCGGGCTGGGGCCGCGGGGTGTACCGCTCGACGGACGGCGGCGACACCTGGACCCCGGCCGGCCTGGCCGCGAGCAAGGCGATCGCGCGCATCGTGGTGCACCCCACGGATCCGGAGACGGCGTGGGTGGCGGCGGCGGGCGACCTGTGGACACCGAGCGCCGAGCGCGGCCTGTACAAGACGACCGACGGCGGCAAGACCTGGAAGGCGGTGCTGACCGCCCCCGCGCCCTACGGCGACCGCGTGGGGGCGGCGGACGTCGCGATCGACTCCACGAACCCCCAGGTGCTGTTCGCCGCCCTCTACGCCCGCCGCCGCACGCCCTGGTCGTTCACGGCCGGCCCCGCGGCCACGGACGGCAAGGACCTCGGCGGAATCTTCAAGACCACGGACGGAGGGGCGACCTGGCGCAAGCTCGCCGGCGGCCTGCCGACCGGGACCGGCCGCATCGGGCTGTCCGTGCACGCGAAGGACCCGAGGATCGTCTATGCGGTCGTGCAGAGCGACGAGGCGGGCACGGGCGCGCTCGACGACGTGCGCAGCCGGCGCGGCGGCGTGTTCCGGTCCGAGGACGGCGGCGAGTCCTGGACACGCACCAGCCCCCTCGACCCCCGCCCCTTCTACTTCAGCCAGGTCCGCGTCGATCCCGCGAGCGACAAGCGCGTCTACGTCCTCGGCTTCACCCTGCACGTGTCCGACGACGGCGGCCGCTCGTTCCGCGAGGACCTGGCCGAGAAGCTCCACCCCGACAACCACGCCCTGGCCATCGACCCCCGCGATCCCAGGCGACTGCTGCTGGGCGGCGACGGCGGCCTGTACCGGAGCTACAAGGGCGGCGAGGGATGGGAGCACGTGGCGCGGATGGCGGCCGGCGAGTTCTACCGCATCAACGTCGACGGCGGCACGCCCTATCGCATCTGCGGCGGCCTCCAGGACAACGAGAACTGGGTCGGGCCCAGCCGGACCTCCACCAAGGACGGCATCGTCAACGCCGACTGGATCCCGATCGGGGGCGGCGACGGGTTCTACTGCGTGTTCGACGCCAAGGACCCCGAGATCGTCTACGCGGAGTCGCAGGGAGGGGCCTTGCAGCGGCTGGACCTCCGCAGCGGGCAGTTGAAGGAGCTGCGGCCGGAGCCGGCGGAGGGCGCGGCGTCCTTCCGGTTCCACTGGAACGCGCCCCTCGTCGGCAGCGGGCACGACCCCGACGTGCTCTACCTGGCCGGGAACCGGGTGTTCGAGCTGCGCGCGCGGGGCGAGCAGTGGCGCGCGCTCAGCCCCGACCTGTCCACCCAGGAGCCTTCACGCACGACCACCTCGGGCAGCGGAGCCGAGACCTACGGCGTGGTGTACACGCTGGCGGAGTCGCCCGCGAGCAAGGGCCTCCTGTGGGCGGGCACCGACGACGGCAAGCTCTGGGTGACCGAGAACGGAGGGGCGAGCTGGACCGACCTGTCCGCGAACGTGCCCCCGCCCGCGCGCGGCCAGTGGATCAGCCGGGTCGAGCCCGGCCGCGCCGACCCCAAGGTCGCCTACCTCGCGGTGGACGCCCACCGCTCCGGGGACTACCGGCCGCTCGTGCTCCGCACGGCCGACCTCGGCCGCACCTGGCAGCCCATCGCCACCGACCTGCCCGCGGACGGCCCGGTGAAGGTGGTGCGCGAGGATTCCTCGAACCCGCAGGTCCTCTACGCGGGCACGGAGTTCGGCCTGTTCCTGAGCCTCGATCGGGGCGCGCACTGGACGGAGCTCGGAGGCCTCCCCACCGTGGCCGTCGACGACATCCTGGTCCACGCGCGCGACCACGACCTCGTCATCGCGACGCACGGCCGCAGCCTCTACATCCTGGACGACGCGGCGCCGCTGGCCCAGACGAGCCCCGAGGTGGTGGCCCGGGAGGCGCACCTGTTCGCGCCGAGACCGGCCCGGGGTGCCCACCTGCTGCCCGGCTTCTCCGAGTGGGCGGGCACGACCGGCGCCTACCGCGGCGCCAACCCACCGGAAGGCGCGATCCTCTCGTACTGGGTGAAGGACGACACCGGCGATCCCGTGAAGATCGCGATCGAGGGCCCCGGCGACAAGCCGGTCGCGAACCTCACCGGGTCCTCCCGGGCCGGCATCAACCGCGTCAACTGGGACCTCGTGCCGACCAAGGACCTGCTCAACGAGTACGGCGGAGAGGGCAAGAAGCTCGTGCCCGCGGGCGAGTACAAGGTCACGCTGACCTACGGCAAGGCCAAGAGCGAGCAGACGCTGAAGGTCGAGGTCGTGCCCGGGGTCGAGACGCGCTGAAGCCCCGGCGTCACTCCGGCCCGAACGGGATGCGATAGAGGGCGGTCGAGCCCAGGCCGCGACGGCGGTCCGAGGCGAAGACGAGGCCGCGGCCGTCGGGCTCCCAGGAGGGATCGAGCTCCCCGGCCGCGTCGTGCGTGAGCGCCCGCGCGCGCCCGGTCGCGAGCTCCACCGCCCAGAGGTCCCACGAGCCACGCCAGGCCTGCACGGCGACCCACGCCCGGTCGGGCGCGAGACGCGGATGGCGCGCCGGCCCGCGCAGCAGGATGCGCTCCCGGCCCTCCGCCCGGGCCCGCAGGTCGCCTTGTCCGTCGACGTACACGGCGACGCCCTCCGCGAGGTCGGCGTCGCCTTGCTCCCACGCGTTCCGGACGGCCTCGTCGGCGCCGGGAGGGAGGACGCGCGCGGGGCAGGGCTGTCCCGACCAGACGCGGACCAGCCGATCCCCCGCGACGGTGAGCCAGCCGAGCCCGCCCGCGCAGGCCTGGGGGTCGGCGGCGAGGTAGCCGTGCGCCGGCTCCACGCGCGTCCAGCGCTCCTCCGGCGGCGTCCGCAAGGCCGCCACCAGACCGACCGCGCCCGCCGCCGCCAGCGCGCCCCCGAAGGCGCGCCGCGAGAGCCTCCCGGCCGCCGCGAGGGCCAGGATGACGAGCGTGGCGACCAGGCGCGGATAGGCCAGGAGGTTGCCCCATCCGGAGGCGAAGCGGCCGAAGTAGTGCGGCGCCGGCGACGTGGCGAACACGAACGCGATCACCACGATCGCGCGCGCCCGCGGACCGAGGTCCGCCGCCGACAGCAGGACCGCCACCGGCAGGACGAGGAGGACGAAGTGATAAGTGACGGCCATGGGCGAGGCGGCCAGGGAGGCGGCGACCAGGATCGCCCAGGCGCGCGCCAGGTCGGGGGTGGCGGCGGCGGCGAGGACCCCGGCCAGCGCGATGGCGGCCGGGAGGGCGGCGGCCAGGCCGCGCGCCAGGGCCGGCCGGTCGGCGACCGGCTCCGGGTTGAGGTCGCTCTCGCGCTGGAACAGGCGGTGCGCGAGGCTGGTGGCGGTCTGCCACTTCGGGGAGTACGGGTCCTGGATGCGCCCGGCCAGGCTCGCGGGCAGGACCTCGCGGACGTACGCGGCGTGGACCCTCCAGCCCAGGATGGCCACGGCCCCGGCCAGGATCAGGGCCGTTCCGGCGAGGGCTCCCACCAGCGCGCGCCACTGGCGCCGCCAGGCCAGGTAGAGCAGGAACGGGGCGCCGTAGAGCTTGAGCGCGAGGACGGGCGCGAGCCAGAGGCCGGCCGCGGCCGGGCGATCGCGCCGCGCGGCCCGCAGGGCGAGACACACGAGCAGGAGCAAGAGCGGATAGGGCTGCCCGTACAGGAGCGCGTTGCGGAGGGAGGCCGTCGGGAGGAGGAACAGGATCGCGAGCACCGCCGGCGGAAGGGGGACGAGCCGCCGCAGCACCAGGAACGAAAGGACGAGCGACGCGGCCAGCACCATGGTCCAGGCCGTCCTGGCCGCCGGTGGCGGGAGCCAGGCCAGGGGGAGGAGGAAGAGCGCGGCGGGCGGCGGCTGCGGGACGAACGAGCCCAGGGGCAGAGAGGCGGCCCCTGCCTCGCGGTCGAACCAGGCGCGTTCGTAGGCGCGATCGAGCCCTCGCCCCTCGAGGACGGCGCGCGCGGGGAGGTAGTAGTTTCCGAAGTCGGTACGGATCTCGCCCAGGGCGGGGGCGAGGCTCCAGACAAGGTGCGCGGCGAGGAGGACGGCGGCGGCCGCCCGCGCCGCGGCCGCCCAGGTCGAGCTCAGTCGTCCGTCAGAAGGCGAGGCCCACCTGGACCGCGCCGATGTCCCCCAGGTCGCGGTTGTTGAACCCGTACTCGAACGCGAGCTTTACCCGCTGGAGCACGAAGACCTGCACGCCCGGAAACAGGCTCGCGAAGGTGACGTTGTCGAGGGCGGTGCCGGCCGGAGGACGGCTGACCAGGTTGCCGCGCAAGGTCAGGACCAGGATGTCCCGCGCGTGCCAGTCCATCTGCAGGAAGCCGCCCCCGTAGCTGAGCGACTGGTGGGTGCCGGAGGGGGATCGCGCGGACAGGATCGAGTTGCTGTTGCGGCCGTACATGCCCACGCCGTAGACGTTGAGCCGGCGGTACCAGAGGTTCACGTCCGCGCCCAGCCGCAGCAGGGAGTCGTCGGCGGCGATGGTCGCCGACTGCGCGAGGACGTTGCGGCCGATGTAGGCGAAGCCGCCCACGCGGTGACGGTTGATGCGCTTGGACAGCCGGAGGAAGACGTTCGCGTCGAACCGCTCGGTGCGGTCGTTCACGTCCTCCGCGCCCGGGGCGTCGTGGCCGTTCACCACCGCCACCGACCAGTGGAGGTCCTGCTGCGGCACGTATCCCCCGACCTCGACCCCGTCCTGGAAGTCACCGATGGTGTCGCGCTCGGACCCCGTGTTCGCGAAGTAGACGTCGTAGGGGAACAGGTGGGGGGTGCGCGCCTGGGTGAACGGGAGGTCCATCTCCAGCCGGCCGCCCTTGAGGTAGAGCTTCCCCCCCTGCACGACCTCGATGCGGGCCCAGGCGTTGTCGGGCTTGGAGTGCGTGGTCTCGTCCTTGGTGATGAGGAGGCCGTCGTCCACCCAGTACGACACGTGGCGGCCGAGGCTGCCCGCGCTGATGCCCTTGATGAACCCGGTGTCGGAGTCGTCGAAGTTCTCGATGAAGTAGTGCGTGTAGGTGCCGCGCACGGCCACGGGGACGGTGCGCGCCCACTTGTCGAGCTCGAACGCGTCCTCCTTCTCCATGCGGAAGCCGCGCTCCTTGAAGCGCTCCCCCATGCGGTTGAGCTTGGGGTAGCCGTCGTGACAGAAGTGGCACTCCACCTGGTAGCGGCGCGCGAAGGCGGGAATGGCCTGGGCGGGACGAGCCGCCACCATGGCCAGGCCCGTGACCGCCAGCACGACGACGCGCTTCATCATCATGTCGCTTCCTCCTGGTCGAATGCCACACCGTGCAGCCAGGCCACGCGGGCCAGGGCCGGATGCCGCCGCACGAGCCCGGACGCGCGGGCGGCCAGCCGCGCCTCCAGGGCACGGGGAGCCCCCTCGACGGTCACGGCCCGGAACCGAACGCCCAGCCCCTCGAGCAGGCCGGGCTCGCCATAGAGCGGCCGCCCGGCCACCGTGACCAGGGCCAGCGTGCGGCGGTCTCCCTGCAGCCAGGCCTCCATCGAATCGACGGCCACGAGGTCGGCGGGCTGTCCCGTCTCGGTCCCTCCGACCGGCAGCCGGGCCACCTCCCCGCTGGCGGTGGTGGCCAGGGAGACCAGCTCCGTGTCGTCGAGCACCCGCTCCGCCCGCGCCGCGGCCAGGTTCGAGAGCGGATCGCGCACGCCCGAGGCCGGGCTGTCGCTGCCCAGCCCGACGCGCACGCCGGCCGTGCGCAACCGCGCGACGTCCGCGGTCACGCCGTAGAGGTGACGGTTCGATTCCGGGCACCACACCACGCAGGCTCCCGCGGCCGCCATGCGCTCGGCCTCCGCGCCGCTGAAGGCGATTCCGTGGATGATAACCGTGTTCTGGCGCAGGACGTTCGCGTTTTCCAGACGGCCCAGCTCGCCCCGGCACCGCTCGTCCGTGCCTTCCCCGGCGTGGATCATCCACGGAATGCGGCGGTCGGTCGTGCGGTAGGTCCGCCACAGCTCCGGCGTCAGGCCCGGCGAGTGCGCGAACTGGTAGCGCGCGAGAACGCGGACGGGGAAGTCCGGCCGGGCCAGGGCGCGGTGGAACGGGTTGTGGTGGGCGACGGCGGTGGCGCCCGCGAGCAGGTTGCGCAGGCCGCCCAGGAACAGCCGATCCGGCAGCGGCACCTCCAGCGCGGCGGCCACGGCGGGATCGCGGGCGCCCGCGTTCACGTCGTCCGCCCATTCGTAGACGCTCGCGTACGGGGGACGGCCCAGCGCCGGGAACGTGGAGAAGTCCAGATGGTCGTGGGCGTTGACGAGACCGGCGAGCACCACGCGCCCGGCGAGGTCCACCTCGTGCTCGGCCCCTCCGGGACCGAGGTCGGCCGGCGCGGCGATCCGATCGCCCCGCACGATGAGGTCGCCCTTCCGGACGCGTCCGGCGTCCCACACCCCCGCGCCCCGCAGCCGCGACCGCGGGCCTCCGCCCTTCAACCGCGCGGGCCGGCAGCGCCACGCCGCGCGCGCACGACGAGCACCGCCGGCGTGCCGCGCCACCTCTCGGCCTGCTCCACCCGTGGCTCCGCGATCTCCTCGATGAGCAGGCCGGCGGCCGCGCAGGCGGCCCGATGCTCATCGAGGGTGTGCACGAAGTGGCGGATCGCGTACTCGGTGGCGTCCGGAGCCACGAACGTCCGCCGCCACCCGAGTCGGGCGCCGTCGGGATGGACGTCGGAGTAGAGCGCCACCCCGCCCGGCCGCAGGACGCGAGCGATCTCGTGCATCACCGCCCGGAGGTCGGGCAGATGCCCCACCACCAGCCCGCACAAGACGACGTCGAAGACTCCCGCGCGCAGGGGAAGCGACGGCAGCGCAGCCTGCACCAGCGCCGCTCCCGTCTCCCGCGCGCGGGCCAGCATCGCGGGAGAGGAGTCGAAGCCCACGGCGAAGCGTGCGCGACCCGGCGCGGTCAACGACAGATAGCGGCCGCTGCCGCAGCCCAGGTCGAGCACGGCCGCGTCGCGCAGGGGAGGCAGCAGCCGCAGCATCTCGCGCTGCTCGAGGCGCATGAGCTCGTTGGTGGCGCTGCGCGGATAGGTCGGGGCCCACAGCGCGTACCCGGTGGAGACGTCGAGGGCGGGTGTCTCGCCGTCACGCGGCCATGGTCCCCAGGGGCTCAAAACCCGGCCGTCTCCGGCCGCTGGTAGCGGAAGGCCCACTGCAGCGCGCGCAGCTCGAGCGGGAACCGGTAGAACCGCGCGTGGTAGCGCCAGGAGCTGGCCGCGCGCAGGAGGCGGCGGCGCCATCGCGTCAGCCGGGCGTCGGTGCTGGTCGGATAGTAGGCGTTGAGCACGCGCTCGAAGTCGCGGACCCGCTCGCGCCAGCCCCCGTGGAGCCAGGGCAGGCCGGCCCCGCGCCGGAGGGCCACCCGCTGCCAGTGGCCGGAGGCCCACTCGTCGAGGGTCTCCGGGAAGCGGAACCCTCCCGCGCGCGCGGAGTCCAGGAGCGCCCCCGCCACCGGCACCGGCGTGTAGTGGTACAGGATGATCTCGGAGGCGGCGTGCACGCGCTTGATCCGACGCACCAGCTCGAGCGTGCGCGCGGTGTCCTCTTCCGGCTCCGGCGGGTTGCCGACCACGAACGAGAACTCCGGCACGATGCCGCGATCGCGCAGGAGCAGGGCGAGGTCGAGGGTCATCTCCGGGGTGAGGGTGCCGCCCTTGTCCATCCGCCGCAGCGTGTCCGCCGACCCCGACTCCGCGCCCAGGAAGACCATGCGCAGGCCGGAGGCGCGCAGCGTCTCCCAGGTCGAGGGCGCGTACCTGAGGAGGGTGTCGATGCGCCCCTCGCCCCACCACGACAGCCGGAGGGGCAGGATGCGCGCGGCGAACTCGCGCGTGCGCTCCTCGGCGGTGAAGAAGTTGTTGTCGTAGAGCTCGACGGCGTCCACGCCCCAGGTGTCCACGTAGTCCTTCACCGCCGCCGCCACCCGCTCCGCCGACTGCGCGCGCCAGCGCCCCCCGACCAGGCTCACCACGCCGCAGAAGTTGCAGACGAAGGGACAGCCATAGCTCGAGTGGTAGCCGAGGGTGCGGCGGCCGAGGAAGGTGCGGCGCAGGTAGGCGGCCACGTCGAGGCGGCCGAGCGGGAAGGGCGGCAGCTCCTGCGGGTCGGGCACGGGCGCCACCGGCGCCGAGCGGACGACGCCGCCCGCCGTGCGCCAGGCCAGCCCGGGGACGGGCGGGGGCGCCTCGCCACGGTCGAGCGCGTCGAGGAGGCGCACGAAGGGCTCCTCGCCGTGGCCGCGCACGACGTAGTCCACGTGGTCCGAGCCCAGGCAGACCTCGGGGTGCTCCGTCGGAAAGTACCCGCCCCAGACCGTGGTCAGGTCCGGGAACCCGGCCTTGAGGGTCCGCGACGCGCGCACGGCGGCCGCGAGCTGGGGACCGGGCATGGCGGTGATGCCGAGGACGCGCGCGCCCTCCGCCACGTGCCGCCGCAGGAGCCCTTCCGGATCGTCCTCCCCGTTGCCGTCCACGATCGCGTACTCGTGGCGGCCCTCCAGCACCGCCCCCAGCGCCAGGAGCGAGAAGGGCAGGACGCGCTTGCCGGACGCGTTGCTCTTCGGGTTGAAGAGGACCAGCTTCAATTGATGAGGGCGGGCTGCCGCCACTCCTTGAGCTGGTGCCAGGCCTTCAGGGCCCACACCTCGACCGGCCACTGCACCTTCATCGTGCGCAGCCGCCAGCGGGCGAGGCGCTGGAGCACCCGGCGCGCGGCCGCCCTCGGGCCGTGCGGCCGGTGGACGACCATGTGCCGGGCCGAGTAGCCGATCCGGATGTAGTCGCGGATGCGCTGGACGCGGGCGTGCCGCGCGCCCTGGAGCCAGGGAAGGACCTGGATCTTCGGATAGAAGACCGCCCAGTCCTCGAGCGTCTGCGGCTCGCTCACCCCTCGGCGCACCGCCTCCGGGAAGATCGGCGATCCCGGATAGGGCGAGAAGATGTTCGTGAAGAACGCCGCCTCCGGGTTGCGCCGCCCGATCTCGTCCACCATGGCCAGGGTCTCGCGCACGTCCTCCGGCTCCTCGTCGGGCAGGCCGAAGATCAGGTTGAACGAGGTCTGGATGCCCGCGCGATAGCACCGCTCGGCGGTGCGATAGCCGGTGGCGAGGTCGAGGCGCTTGTTGACCGACTTCAGCACCTTCGCGGACCCGGACTCCAGCCCGAAGAAGATCCGGGTCAGGCCGCTCCGGGCCAGGAGGTCCAGCTCGCCGTCGGAGAGCCGATCGATCTGGTCGGTCCGGGTCTGGATGAAGTAGCCGAACTTCGTCCCCTCCCGCAGGAGGCCCTCCGCGATCTCCATCGCGCGGTCGCGCCGGACGAGGTAGTTGTCGTCGATGATGTCGATGGTGTCGAGCCGGTAGCGGCGGGCCAGAAGGACCATCTCCGCCACCGCGGCCGCGGGTGCCAGCGGCTTCCAGTTCCGGCCGTAGACGGACGCGTTCGAGCAGTACGAGCAGTCCCAGGGGCAGCCGTGGGACGTGCAGTAGAGGATCCAGCGCAGGCCGTGGCACTTGCGCGCGTACGCCTCGAAGTCCACCAGGTGGAACGGGCGGGCGGGCAGCGCGTTGATGTCGGTGTAGCCCCGGTCGGGGTTCCAGACCACGCGCCCGTCCTTCTTGTAGAGGCAACCCGCGATGCCGTCCAGGTCGGCCTCGCCCGCGGCATAACGGTCCACGATCTCCCCGAAGGTGATCTCACCCTGGCCCTTCACCACGACGTCCACGATCGGAGAGCGCAGGGTCTGCTCGGGCAGGATCGACGGATGCCAGCCTCCGGCCACGATGGGGAGGCGCGGATGCCGGGCGCGGACGGCCCGCGCCACCGTCACCGCGTCCGTGATCATCGGCCCCGTCACCATGCTGATCCCCAGGCACAGCGCGCCGTCGCCGGCGGCGACCACGGCCTCGACCGGGTCCGGGGTGATCGCGGAGTCCACGATCGTGACGTCGTAGCCGCTCGCGACGAGGGGCGCGGCGAGGTGGATGAGGGCGAGGGGCGGGGCCGCCTCGTCCGAGTAGTACGACGGGAAGAAGAGCACCACCCTGGGCTTCATGAGGTTCAGTCCTCCGCGATGGCCGGCTGCTGCCGTTCGACGCCCGCGGCCAGCCGTTTGAGCAGCCCGACCACGCGCCGCTCGACGTCGAAGCGGTAGTAGTCGGCCTTGACGCGCAGGCGGGCCACGGCGTGCAGCAGGCGCCGGCCCAGGCCGCGCCGCGGCCGCTGGTACCCGTGGCGCAGGTAGAAGTTGTAGCGCGGGACCCATTTGCGCACGCCGTCCCCGATCCAGGGCCCGATCGAGTGGTCGAGGTCCACGCGTTCCCAGTCGCGCAGGCTCACCGGCGGCGTGAAACCCAGCGCGGGCATGCGCGCGGCCAGCTCGGTGCCCGGGTAGGGCGCGTAGAAGTAGATCGGGGTCTCGAACTCCCCGTCGATCTCGCGCAGCGCCTTCACGGCGCGATAGGTCTCCTGCAGGCTCTCCGGCGGCTCCTGGGGGAAGCCGGCGATGAAGGAGAAGCGGGCCCCGATGCCGTACCGGTGCAGCTTCTCCGCCGTCTCCAGCACCTCCTCCACCAGCGTGCCTTTCTTGATCGCCTTGAGCAGCTCCGGGCTGCCGCTCTCCGCGCCGACGTTGACCTTGTAGCAGCCGCTCTCGCGCATGAGGCCGAGCTGCTCCTCGCTGAGCCGGCGCAGCAGGTCGGCCCGCCCGGTGCCGAACCAGCGCAGGCGGACACCTTCGGCCAGCAGCCCGCGGCAGACCGCCTCCGTGCGCCGGAGGTCGGTGAAGAAGTTGTCGTCGTTGAAGAAGACCTCGGCCAGCCGATGACGGCGCGCGTGCTCCGCGATCTCCCCGACCACGCGCTCCGCCCGGAGGCCGCTCCAGCGCTGCCGGTACACCATCGGGTCGGCGCAGAACGAGCACTGGAACGGGCACCCCTGGCTCGAGCAGTAGTCGAGGCGCCGCACGCCCCGGAAGCGGAAGTACCGCTCGAGCTGGACCAGATCGAAGTCGGTGGGCGGGAAGCGATTGACGTCCTCGAACGGCCGCGGGGGATTGCGCACGACCTCCCCGTCCCGGCGCCACACGAGCCCAGGGATGGACTGGAAGTCGCGGCCGGCCTCGACGGCCTCCACCACCTCGGCCAGCGTCCGCTCCCCTTGTCCGCTCACGCAGGCGTCGACGAGGCCGGAGGCCAGGCACTGCTCGGGGAGGAGCGAGGGATGCCACCCTCCCCACACGACGGGCAGGTCGGGGCGGGCGCGCTTGGCGGCCAGGCTGACGCGCACGGCGTCCAGGATCGGGGCGCCGGTGAGGACGGAGAGGCCCAGCAGCAGCGCATCGCCGGCCAGAGCGGCCACGCGCGCTTCCGGATCGGCATCGATGCGGCCGTCCAGGATCACGACCCGCTCGCGCGGCAGGACGGAGCCGACGTGAAGCAGGCCCAAGGGAAGGATGTGGCTCTCGCCCCGCGGGTTGTAGAGGACGATCGGGCGCGACCTCACCCGAGCACCCTCTCGAGCCGGCCGGCCCCGCCGCCGGCCTCCACCCGCGGAGGCGGCGCCCCGCGCTTGGGACAGACGCACCGCTGGCAGGTCGCGTTGGGCGCGTCGATCCGGCCTAGCGCGTCCGCGTAGACCTCGGAGCCGCGCAGGGCCAGGAGCCCCGCGCGCGCATCCCCGACCACCGGCTGGAAGAAGCAGGGCCGGACGCGGCCGTCCGACTCCACCACCATCGACCATTCCGGCGCGTCGCAGGCGGGCCGCTCGAACGAGCCCGCCCCCGCGCTGGCGCGCAAGTGCCGGGCGATCCGGCGCAGCTTGGCCGCGTCCTCCAGGACGAAGCCCAAGCCGAGCAGGCCCGCGGCCTCGAGGCGCGCGATCGCGCGCTCGAAGGCGGCGACGGCCTCCGGCCCGGGGACGAGCGCGCCGCGCGCGCCGGGATCTCCCCCGAACGCGTCGGACGAGGCGTCGAGGGGAAGGAACGAGACGGCGTGGAACCCGGCCGCGCGCGCCTGCGCGATCACCTCCGCCAGCTCGTGAAGGTTGCCGTCGTGCAGCGTGCACCGGGCCACCACGCGCACGGCGGGAGCGCGCCGTCGCAGGGCGGCCACCCCCGCCCGCAGGCGCTCCCACGAGGCCGCGCCGCGCAGGCCGTCGTGGGTCACTGGAGAGCCGCCGTCCAGGCTCACGTAGACCTCCGCGAACCACCGGCCGACCGCATCCGCGTGCCGCTCGAGCTGCATGCCGTTCGTGGCGAGGAGGACGCGCACCCCCGCGGCGCGCAGGCGCTCCGCGATCGGCCAGAGGTCGGCGGAGAGGAGGGGCTCGCCGCCGGTGAGCAGGACCGACTCCACGCCCACGGCGATCGCTTCCTCCACCACCGCCATGCGGTCGTCGAGGGTCAGGGCCGGGCCCGCGCCCGGCACGCCGCGCCAGATCGCGCAATGCGCGCAACGCTGGTCGCAGCGGTCGGACACGGCCAGGACCAGGAGCCGCAATGGAGGCGGCCGGCGGCGCGCGCCCCTCATCGGGCGTCGCTCCGGCGGCCTTCGAGGACGACGTGGTCGCCGAGCTGGCGCAGGCCCGGCCACCGGCGGAGGCCACGCTCCAGCGCGGCCAGGAGGCCGAAGGCCTGCGGGTGCCCGGCCGTCCAGGGCGCGTGCTCCGGCCCGGGCAGGAGCACGCCGAGCGCGTAGGCGTCCGTCCAGACGAGGGAGGGGCCGAGCGCGCGGCGCGCCTCGGCCAGCGTCGGATAGGCGACGGCCACGGGCAGGCCGGCCACGCGGGGCGGGCGGCCCCGTCGCGGCTGGCCGAGGCCGGTGAGGAGACGGCGGACCACCGCGGGCAGTGGCCAGGGGCCGAGCAGGCTCAGGAGCACGGGCGCTCCCGGACGGAGCGCGGCGGCCAGGGCGCTGCCCGCCGCGCGGAGGTCCGCGCAGTTGAGCGCGCCGAAGTTCGAGTAGGCGCCGTCGAAGCCTCCGCCCGCCACCGCGAGGTCCTCGGCCGCGAGCGGCTCGAACCGGCACTCGTCCGCGCCCAGGCCGCGCTCCCCCGCCTTGAGCCGCGCGCGCGCGATCATCGCGGGCGAGGGGTCGATCCCGACCACGCGCACGCCGCGCGAGGCGAGGAACACCGCGTCCTCGCCCGTCCCGCACCCCACGTCGAGCACGCGCGCGCCGCGGGCGAAGAGGGACTCGAGGCGCGACTGCACGACGTGGCGGAACAGGAGGCCGACCGGGTTGCGCCCGAACGACGTGTCGTAGTCCGCCGCCGCCGCCTCGAAGGCGGGCGCGGGAGCGAGAGAGCTAGCCATCGCGCCGTCCGATCAGGATCGGGAAGCGCGCGGTGGGCCTCCCCCACCGCGCCCTCTCGACGAGGTCGCGCGCGGCCTCCCGGAGCCGCCCCGGCCAGCCGTGCACCTCCAGCCGCCAGCCCGCGCCCTGGAACAACGCGTCCAGCTCCGAACGGACGAGGAAGCCGGGCCCGAAGGCCGCGGCCGCGAAGCGGTAGCGCTTCTCGTGCCTCTGGGCCCGCTCCGCCACCATGGTCTCGCCG
Organism: Vicinamibacteria bacterium; assembly: GCA_041481445.1. Classification (GTDB taxonomy): domain Bacteria; phylum Acidobacteriota; class Vicinamibacteria; order Fen-336; family Fen-336; genus AA29. The sequence goes on along the minus strand of JBGPBV010000004.1, from coordinate 21,386 downwards.
TCTTTGGCGCGGCGGTACACCGGCGAGTCCAGGACCACGACCAGGCCGCCTCGACGCGTGACCCGCCGCATCTCGACCAGCGCGCGCGCCGGCCGCGCCGCGTGGTGGAGCACGCCCGCGGCGAAGACGAGGTCCATGCTGGCCGGCTCCAGGGGGAGCGATTCCATGTCCGCTTCCGCGCGCGGCAGGCGGGCGGGATCGTCGAGGAACCGCTCGGCCGCGTGCAGGCCGTCCTCGGGGTCGAGGTTCACGTCCACCGCGGCCACGGCGTGGCCGGCGGCGAGCAGGCGGGCGGAGGCCCAGCAGCAGCCGGCGCCCACGTCCAGCGCGCGCCAGGGTCCTCCACCCAGCCTCTCCACGGCCAGGCGGAGGGCGCGCCCGAAATGACGAGCGCGGCGCATCCAGATGGCGGCGTGGGGATGGCCGGCGGGCACGTCGGGCAGGCCGCGCTCGGCTCGCCAGCCCTCGTCGCGCCGGACGCGCTGGTAGGCCTCGAGCGCCGGCTGCAGCTCGCGCCGCCGCTCCTGGGTGAGCAGGCGATGCACGCCGTCGTCGGTGGCGAACCAGCGTCCTTCGCGCGCGCAGCTCACTCCATGGCCGTCCGCCTGCAGCGGGGCCGCGCAGTAGGAGCAGCACCATCCGGGCCAGGAGGGGGCGGGAGCGGGAGCCGCGCTGAGGATCGTCTCACTCATAGCCGTCCGCATCCGCCCGCTCCACGACGTCCGAGAACGCGGCGCGCAGTCCGGGCCCGTGGTCGATCGGGTGCAGCTTCAACCGATTGGGGGCCAGGACCACGCCGACCGCCCCGTCCCACTTGCGCCGGAACCGCCGCCCCAGCACGCGGCGCGAGAGGGCTTCCAGGGCGGGGGCGAGACCGAGCTCGAGCATCCACTCGACCCAGCGCGGGGGGCCGGCCACGGGGACGGGCCCGAGCTCCTTCCGGGCCCAGAAGAAGTTCGGGAACCGCTCGGCCACCCAGGCGTTGGCCTCGACGAACTGCAGGTAGGTGGTGCCGCCGGCCAGGGGGCGCAGGCCGACGATCTCGGCCGCCGTGAACAGGTCGCGCTCGGGAAGCAGGAGCCCGTCCTCGTCGACGACGTAGTTGACGCAGAGGGTGCGCCGGCGTCCGAGCGCCTTGGCCAGCAGCATGAGGACCAGGAACACCGCCCAGGCCCGGCCCCGCCGGACGACCAGGAACACGTCCACGTCGGAATCGGTGGCGTTGTCGTGGGCGCAGGCCCCGGAGAGGGCGAGGAGCCGGACGAACGGGAAACGCGCGATCACCCGCAGCAGCGAGCGATGCGCGTCGAGCAACGCCTGCGTCCGGCGCTTGCGCTCGCGGTGCAGGTCGAGACAGGCCTCCCGGCCCCGCGGGTAGACGTACTCGCCGGTGATCTCGAGCCGCTCGCGCAGGAACAGGCGGGAGAGGCGGGCGCGGATCTCCGCCCGGTCCACGCCGACGTCCATGAGCGAGCGATGGAGCTCGGCCAGGGTCACCGGCGCCTGGAACAGCGACGCGTAGAGCACCGTGCGCAGGATCGCGCGGTCGACCTCCGCCGTCCGCCCGCCCGCGCGGGGGCCGGGGCGCGTGGGGTCGTGGCTCGTCGAGAGAGAGGTGCTCATTGGACCTCTGCCGCCGGCCGGTGAGGGCGGCGCGCGTAGGCGATCGTCGCGGTGACGGCGCCCCATCCCAGCGCGGAGGCGAGCGGCACCGCAAACGAGGCGGCCGCACAGCTGCGCGCGGCCAGCGCGAAGAGCACGAGCTCGGCGGTCAGGAAGCCGGAGGCGGCCCCGATGGCCCCCGCGCGCGGCACCAGGAGCACGGCCATCGCCGCCGCCGTGGCCACCCGCGCCGCGGTGAGGACGGGCAGACGCTGCGGGCGTCCGGCCGCGATCAGGCAGTGCAGGAGCAGCGCGTTCATGAACATCGGGACCAGGGCCAGCGCCAGCACGCGCAGGCAGGGGCCGGCGGGGGCGTAGGACGCGCTCCAGGCCGCGGTCAGGCGCGGGGCCAGGAGCGAGAGGAGCGCGGCCCCGGGAACGGCCAGCAGGGCGATCGTGCGCGCGGTCCGCTCGCGCGCGGCCGGAGGACCCTGGGCCAGGGCCTCCCGCGTGAGGGCAGGCAGCGCCCCCGCGCTGATCGCCCCCGGGATGCCGTTGAGGGACTCCACCACCTTCAGGGCCAGCGCGAACAGGCCCGCCTCCGCGGGACTGCGCCAATAGAGCAGCGCCAGCATCTCGAGCCGGAGGCTGGCCAGCGCGAGGCCGGAATTCAGGGCCAGGGGCCAGGAGAGGCGCAGGACGTCGAGCGCGCGCATGGAAGCGCCCGACGCGGAGCCGGGGCTCAGGTCCCCTGGCGCCGAGCGCCGGGCGAAGACGACGGCCAGGGCGAGGGGCACCGCCGTCGAGGCGGTGTGGGCCAGGGCCACGCCCAGCAGATCCCACCGCGCGCCCAGCGCGAGGGCCACCGCGGCCAGGCCGCCGCCCCGCGCGAGCAGGAGGAGCACGGCCTCCTCGCCTCGGCGCCCCCGCGCGCGCAACACGGTCCCCAGGAACTCCACCCACCCCGTGATCACGGCGTCGGCCACGAGGACGGCGAGGACGAGCGCGCCCGACGGCGCGCGCCCGGCAACGGCGGCCAGGGCGAGCCCGGCGGCCAGGGCCAGGACCGCCGCCGTGAGGACGCCGCGCGCCCGCAGGAGCGCGCCCAGCGAGGCGCGCGCGGCCAGGAGGACGCGGCAGGCCAGCTCCTGGGTGCCCGCGTTCGCCACCTGGGCGACGATGGCGGCGATCCCGGCCAGCGCCGCCCACCGCCCGAACCCGGCCACGCCGAGCCCCACGGAGAGCAGGAACACCGTGGCCATGGCCAGCGCGCGGCTGCCCAGCTCGGCGCTCAGGCGGATGGCGCTGCCGCGCGTGGCCGAAGACGCCTCGCTCGTCACCGGACCCTCTGGCCGCCGAGGAGCGCCATCCCCAGCCGTCCCGCGCCGGCGGCGGTGGCGGCGCGGGCCGCGCGCAGGACGCGTCCCGCCCGCCAATGACGGTCGCGCGCGACCTCGCCTTCCATCCACTGCCGGGCGAACCGGTAGTACAGGCCCGAGCGGCGGCCGCGGACGTCGAGGTCGCGGTCGGTCCACTCCGCCCAGGGCCCGCGCCGCGCCAGCCGGGCCGCCATGTCCTCGTAGTACGGCGTGCCCTTGATCGGATAGGCGACGGTGGTCAGGAAGGTGTCCGCCCGCGTCTCCTTGAGGTGGGCGACGGTCTCCCGCAGGTCCGTCTCCTCCTCGCCCTCGTAGCCGAGCATGACGAAGAGGCCGACCTCGATCCCGCGCGCCTGGAGGAGGCGAGTGGCGCGCCGCACCTGCTCGACGGTCATCCTCCGGTCCATCGCGTCCAGGACGCGCTGCGACCCGCTCTCGGACCCGATCCAGAGGCGCAGGCAGCCCAGGCGCGCGAGGGCGTCGGCCACGGGCTCGTCGATCCGTTCCGCCCGCGAGATGCACTCGAACGGCACGCGCAGGCTCCGCCGCTCCATCTCGTCCGCGAACTGGCGGATCCATCCGCCGTGGATGGTGAAGACGTCGTCGACGTACCACAGCATGTCCGGCCGATGGCGCTCGACGATCCCGGCCACTTCGTCCGCCACGCGCGCGGGGGAGCGGCGGCGATGCGTCTCCCCGAAGACCGACCGGCTGCACCACCGGCACGTGTACGGGCATCCGCGGGCGGTGGCGATCGAGATCGACCCGCGGCCGTGCCGCTCGCGCCAGGCCCGGAGGTAGGGCGCGAGGTCGATGGCGTCGCGGTCGGGCGGGGGCTGGGCGTCGAGGTCGCGGATCAGGGCGCGCGGCCGGGTGCGCACCACGCGTCCCCGCCCGTCGCGATAGGCGAGGCCATCCACATCCGCGAAGTCGGGCCCAACCGCGCCGCCGGCCCCACGCGCGGCCAGCCGCGGAAGCAGCTCCTCCAGCGTGACCTCGCCCTCGCCGATCACGACCACGTCCGCGCCGTGGCCGAGGTACTCCTCCGCGTAGTGCGGCGGCTCGGGTCCGCCCAGCACCACCGCCGCTCCCTGCGCGCGCGCGAGGGCGGCCAGGCGCAGGACGTTGCGCTTGGTCATGAGGTTGCAGTAGAGGCCGACCACCGGCGGCCGCTCGCGCGCCAGCAGCGCCTCGTACTCGGCGAGGGTGCGGAACGTGGAGTCGAACACGCGCACGTCCACCCCGCGCGACTTCAGGTGCGACGAGAGGTAGAGGAGGCCCAGCGGCGGATACGGCCGCATGACCTGCCGCTCCCTCTTGTCTTCAGCGAGGAAGTAGCCGTGGCTGAGGAGGAGGTCCACGAGGTCAGTCGGGCGGCACGGCCGGCCGCGCCGCCGCCGCCCGCCCGAGATCGACGGGGAGGGCGGGACGCGCGCCGCGGCCCCGCCCCAGCCAGAAGAGCCGCGCGCGATCCAGCGGCAGGGAGGCCGAACGGAGCAGGGTCGCCGCGGATTGGCCCAGGGGCGGCCGCGCCCCCTCCCGCCAGCGACGGGCCAGGCGGGCGAGGCGGAATTCCTTGTGCGCCACGCGGTGAAGCTGGCGGTAGAACCGGGTCGTGAACGCGCCCTCGTACATCATGTCCAGGTCGTCGGAGTCGAGCCAGTTGCGCTTGGGGCCGAGCTGGGCCCCCACGCGCTCGTGGAACTTCGTGCCCGGCATCGGATAGGACACCGAGATCCCGATGTCGTCCGGCTCGCACTCGCGCACGAGGGCGAGCGTGTCCTCGATCTCCGTCCAGCCCTCGCCCGGGTAGCCGAACTGGAGGAACAGCGCGACTTCGATCCCCGCCCCGCGCAGCCGCGCGGCCGCCGCGCGGACCTGCTCGACGGTGATCCCCTTTTCCATCGCGTCGACGACCTCCTGCGAGCCCGACTCCGCGCCGAGCCACACCGTCCGGCAGCCGGCGCGCCGGAGCGCCTCCACCGTGCGCTCGCCGACCAGGTCCGCGCGCGTCTGGCAGCGGAACGGCACGGCCGCGTCGCGCGCGAGCACCGCCTCCGCGTACTGCTCGATCCAGCCCGGCCGCAGGCCGAACACGTCGTCCGCGAACCACAGGTGGTCCGGGGCGTACTCCGCCTTGAGCCAGGCGACCTCGTCCGCCACCGCCTCCGGCCCCCGCACCGCGTAGCGTTGCCCGTAGATCGGCTTGGCGCACCAGTTGCAGTGGTAGGGGCAGCCCCGGGTAGTGACCACGTTCATGGAGTGATGACCGTGGCGGGCGCGCCAGACACGTCGGTACGCCTCGAGGTCGACGAGGTCCCAGGCCGGACGCGGGAGCGTGTCGAGGTCGCGGATGAACGGTCGCGCCGGGGTGCGCACCACACGGCCGGAGGGGTCGCGCAGGGCCAGGCCGGGGATGCCGTCGAGCGGGCGGCCCGCCGACACGGAATCGACCGCCTCCGCGACCGTCCGCTCGCCCTCGCCGATCACGACCGCGCACGCGCCGGCGTCGAGGTACGCCTCCGCGTGGTCCGTCGCGTCCGATCCCGCGGCCAGGGCGGGACAGCCCCGCTCTCGCGCGGCCGCGAGCATCGCGAACGTGGCCTCCCGCATCCGCAGGAGGCACATCTTGCTGAGGTAGTTGAAGCTGTCTTCGAACAGGACGGCGACGGCGGGGCGCGCATGGTCCAGGGCCCGCGCCCATCCGTCGGCGGAGTCTGCGAGCATCGCGTCGAAAAGCGAGACCCGATGGCCGTTTGCGCGCAGCGCGGCCGCCGCGTAGAGGGTGCCGAGGGGCGCATAGGGCTGCGCCGCCGCCCATTGCTTCGGATCGAGTCGGAGGTAGTACCCGTGGCCGACGAGGACGTCGCTCATCCGCGGTTCGCTCGAGCGCTGCGCTCGAGTCTCCAAGACTACGTCGCGGGACGAGGCGCGGTCAACGGTGGGGATCACTCCCGGGACCGGGCTGTGCGGGCCCCCGGCGTATACTCCGCGCCATGCTCCCCGTCGTGTCCTGGATACTGACCGTGGCCGTCGTGTGGACGGGAGCGGGTGTGGCGCTCGGCTGGGGCCGGCTGTCCGGGCGCTCGCGGCGGGCGGCCGCGCTCCTGGCCAGCGGCTACGGCATCGCGATGCTGATGTTCGCGCTCAGCGCCCACGGCCAGCGCGAAACGCTGACCACGGGCCAGTTCCTGCTCGGAGGGGCCTACGTGACCGGCCTCGCCTCCGCCCCCGCCAGCCTGCGCTACTACGTCGCCACCGCGGTCTGCTTCCTGCTCGGGACGGCCGGCCTGGCCTGGTCGGAGGACGCGGCGGCGGACCGGCTCCGCCGGCACTGGGTCGCCACCGCGATCGGCGTCAGCTTCGTGGTCACCGGCCTGCGCTTCGCGCTGGAGACGGTGGCCGCGCCCATGAGCTGGACGGAGCCCGTCGGGATCTTCTGGCTGGCTCCGGCAGTGGGCGCCGTCTTCTACGTCCACCTGCACGAAGAGGGCAAGGGCGCGCGCGCGCTGTGGAGGCCGCTGCTCGCCTACGCGCTCGCCTCGCGCGGCGCGGTGGCCCTGCTGATGGTGATCGCGTCCGCGCTGCGTCTGGGATCGCACTACGACCTCACCGCGGTCACCCGGGTCTGGTTCTGGGGCCACGCCCGCACGTTCGTGCCCGGCAGCCTCTCGCAGGTGCTCTACCTCGGCGTCCTTCCCCAGCTCACCTTCTGGGTCTGCTACACGGTGATCACGGGGATGATCGGGGCCGGGCTCGCCGCCGCCGTCCTGTGGTCGCGGGGCCCTCGGCTGGGACTGGCCACGCCCGAGCCGGCGCCTCCCGAAGCGCGCCGGATGGAATCCTCCAGCTAGCGGACCCTGCAGGTGGTGGCTCCGACTCCGGACCCGCAGCGCTTGCTGCCGTCGCTGAAGCTCGTGCACAGCGAACCGGACTTGCAGTCCGAGTCGGAGGAGCAGGTATCGCACTCCTGGCCGTTGCCGCAGCCGAACCACGGCACGACGAGCAGCAAGACCAGCAGCAGCAGGGAGGCGCTTCGGCGCATCGTCACGCTCCTTCCGGGTACACGTCCCGATCAATCGGTCGCCACTCCCCGGCAACCTCAGGCGACTATAGCCGACGGCCCCGGAAGGCGAGGTCCAAATCCCCGTGATCCTGTGAATTGACGGCTTTTTTTCCCTCGTGCTACGCTGCTGTGTTTTGCGACCATGACCACCGCCGAAGACCTCAAGTCCACCCTCAACCTTCCGCGCACCGATTTCCCGATGAAGGCGAACCTCCCCCAGGCGGAGCCGCGCCGCATCGAGCAGTGGAAGGCGCAGGACCTGTACGGACGGCTGCGGGCGGCGCGCGCGGGCGCGCCCCGGTTCATCCTCCACGACGGCCCGCCCTACGCCAACGGCCACATCCACCTCGGCACCGCGCTCAACAAGATCTTGAAGGACGTCGTGGTGCGCAGCCGGACGATGTCCGGCGAGCAGGGGCACGACGCGCCCTACGTCCCCGGCTGGGACTGCCACGGGCTGCCCATCGAGCTGCAGGTCGACCGCAACCTCGGCAGCAAGAAGAAGGACATGAGCCCGGTGGCGTTCCGGCGCGAGTGCCGCGCCTACGCCGAGAAGTTCCTCTCCATCCAGAGGGCGGAGTTCGAGCGCCTGGGCGTGATGGGCGAATGGTCGGACCCGTACCTCACGATGGCCCCGGGCTACCAGGCCACGATCGTGCGGCAGCTCGCCCTCTTCGTGGAGAAGGGTCTCGTCTACAAGGCCAAGAAGTCCGTGCACTGGTGCATCTCCGACCGGACCGCCCTCGCGGAAGCGGAGATCGAATACGACGAGAAGCACACGAGCCCCTCCATCGACGTGAGGTTCGCCCTCGCCGACGTCGACGCGGAGAAGCTGGCCAGCGTGCACTCGGCCCTGCACGGCCGCCGCGTCTTCGCGGTGATCTGGACGACCACGCCCTGGACGCTCCCCGCGAACCTGGCCCTGGCCTTCCATCCGGAGGCGGACTACGCGTTCTATCCGGTCGAGGGAACGTCCGACGTGCTGCTCATCGCCCGCGCCCTGCGCGAGTCGGCTCCCGCGCGCTGGAAGGAGCAGGCTCTCACGCTGGGCCCTCCGCTGGCGGAGATGAAGGGAACGGCACTCGAGGGGCTGCGCTTCCGGCATCCCTTCATCGACCGCGACAGCCTCGGCGTCCTCGGCGACTACGTCACCCTCGACACCGGCACCGGCGTCGTGCACACCGCCCCCGGCCACGGCTGGGACGACTACCTCACCGGCGTCCGCTACGGTCTCGAGATCTACTGCCCGGTGGACGAGGCCGGGCGCTTCCTGCCCGAGGTGGCGGAGTTCGCCGGCCAGAAGGTGTTCGAGGCCAACCCGAAGGTGATCGAGGTCCTGCGCGCGAAGGGCGCGCTGCTCGGATCCGGTACGGAGACCCACGCCTACCCGATCTGCTGGCGGTGCAAGAACCCCATCATCTTCCGCGCCACCGAGCAGTGGTTCATCGGCCTCGACCTCGACCGCTTCCGCGAGCGCGCGCTGGAGGCGGTCGCGACCGTGCGCTGGTACCCGGCCTGGGGCCAGGAGCGCATCGGCAACATGATCGCGACCCGTCCCGACTGGTGCATCTCGCGCCAGCGCCTCTGGGGCGTGCCCATCCCCGCCTTCTATTGCCGGGGCTGCTCGGCCGCGCACCTGACCCCGGAGATCGCCCGGCGCGTGGCCGACCTGTTCGAGGCGGACAGCGCGGACGCCTGGTACGAGAAGGACGCGAAGGACCTCCTGCCGCCCGGCTTCGCCTGCCCGAAGTGCGGGGGGACGGAGTTCGACAAGGAGAAGGACATCCTCGACGTGTGGTTCGACTCCGGCTCCTCCCACGCCGCCGTGCTGGCGCGGAGGCCGGGCCTGGGCTGGCCGGCCGACGTGTACCTCGAGGGGAGCGATCAGCACCGCGGCTGGTTCCATTCCTCGCTGCTCATCGGCGTGGGCACGCGCGGGTCCGCTCCCTATCGCCAGGTCATCACCCACGGGTTCACCATCGACGCCCAGGGCCGCAAGATCTCCAAGAGCATGGGCAACGACGTCGACACCCAGAAGCTGATCTCCTCCTACGGGGCGGAGGTGCTGCGCCTGTGGGTCAGCATGGTCGACTACCGCGACGACATGCCGTTCTCCGACGAGATGGTCAAGCGGGTGGCGGAGGCCTACCGCAAGGTCCGCAACACCTGCCGGTACCTGCTCTCCAACCTGTACGACTTCGATCCCGGCAAGGACGCGGTGCCGGAGGCCCGGCTCGAGGAGCTCGACCGCTACGCGCTGACCCGGCACCGCCAGCTCCTCGCCCGCGTGCTGGAGGCCTACGACGCCTTCGAGTTCCACGTCGTGTACCACCAGCTCGTCCAGTACTGCGCGGCCGACCTGTCCTCGTTCTACCTCGACGTCTCGAAGGACCGGCTGTACTGCGACGCCCCCGACGGCGTGCGGCGCCGGTCGTCGCAGACGGTGCTGCACCGGATGGCCGCCGACCTCGCACGCTTGATGGCTCCGATCCTTCCCATGACCGCGGACGAGGTCTGGGAGGCCGTCCCGGGGACGGAGACCTCCTCCGTCCACCTGGCCCTCTTCCCGCGGCTCGACGGTCCGGTCGAGGAACGCAAGGGCTGGGCGGCCCTTCTCGACGTGCGGGCGGTGGTGACGAAGGCCCTGGAGGAGGCGCGCGCGGCCAAGCGCATCGCGTCGAGCCTGGAGGCGCGGGTGGAGGTGGCGGCCCCGCCCGCCGTCCTGGAGCCCCTGCGCGAGTACCAATCGCAGGGCCGCGTCTTCCCGGGCAACCTGGCCAACCTGTTCATCGTCAGCGAGGTGGTCCTGACCGATGCCGGCGGTCCCGTGACCGTGGGCGTCGAGCGCGCGCGCGGCGCCAAGTGCGAGCGCTGCTGGACCTATTCCGAGAACGTGGGCAAGCTGCCCGCCCACCCCGCGGTGTGCGAGCGCTGCGCGGCGGTGCTCGAGGGCCTGGGACGATGACCAACCCCGTGCCCGGACGCTCGGCGTATCTCTGGATCGCGGGGCTCGTCGTGGGCCTGGACCAGGTCACCAAGGCGCTGGTGGACGACTTCATGACCCTCCACGAGAGCCGCACGATCGCCGAGGGGCTCGTGCGCCTCACCTACGTCCAGAACCGCGGCGCCGCCTTCGGGATCCTGTCCGAGGCGGGCCTGCCCTATCAGTCCGTGCTCTTCTCGGTGGTGAGCCTGCTCGCCCTGCTCGCCATCGCCCTCTACGCCTGGCGCATGCCCGTCCAGAGCCGGCTGCCCCAGACCGCCCTCGCCCTGGTGATGGGAGGCGCGGTGGGCAACCTGCTCGACCGCGCCCGCCTGGGCTACGTCATCGACTACGTGGACGTCTACTGGGGCGCGCACCACTGGCCCGCGTTCAACGTCGCGGACTCCGCGATCACGATCGGCGTGGCCCTGCTCGTCCTCGACATCCTTGCCAACCCGCAGGCCGACGAATCCCCCAAGCCCGAGATCGCCGTCCAACCGGCCGGCCCGGGTGAATAGCGAGACATGTTCCCCAAGCTCCTGACCCTTCCCGCCTTCGACCTCTTCGGCCGGCACATCGCGGCCATGACCCTGCACACCTACGGCGTCCTGCTCGCGCTGGCCTTCGTGGCCGGGCTGTGGGTGGCCGGGCGCCAGGCCCGGAAGGCCGGCCTCGACGCCGCCCGCGTCACCGACATGGCCGTCTACGTCCTGATCGCGGGGCTGGTCGGGGCCAAGGCCCTGCTCGTGGTCGTGGAGTGGGACTACTACGTCCGCCACCCGGGCGAGCTGCTGTCGATCCTGCAGAGCGGCGGCGTCTTCTACGGCGGCCTGCTCGCCGCCCTGCCCGTGGCCTGGTGGTACGCGCGCAAGCACTCCCTGCCCGGCTGGCGCACCGCGGACGTGCTCGTCCCCGCGGTGGTGCTGGGCCAGGCCATCGGCCGCCTCGGCTGCTTCTGCGCCGGCTGCTGCTACGGAAAGGCCGCCGACGTGCCGTGGGCGGTGACCTTCCACGACCCCTACGCGTCGCGCACCGTCGGCACTCCCCTCGACACACCTCTGCATCCGACCGAGCTCTACGAGTCGATCGCGTGCTTCCTGATCTTCTTCGTGCTCGTGCGGCTTAGCCGGCGCAAGCGCTTCGACGGGCAGGTCACGCTGGCCTACATGTTCCTGTACGCGGTCGCCCGCTTCGTCATCGAGTTCTACCGCGGCGACGCCGTGCGCGGGACGGTGTTCGGGTGGCTCTCGACCTCCCAGTTCATCGCCCTGCTCATGGTCTTCGCGGCGGCCCTGCTGCTGCCGTACGTCTCGAAGAAGAACCGGCTGGAGCCGCCCCCGGGCACCCCCGCCGCGCCGACGCCCGCTCCCGCCTAGCCGCCCCTCCCCGATGCCATCCTCGCGATCCTTGCGCGTGGAGGGATCGGAGGCGGGCGCGCGCGTGGACGCCTGGATCGCGCGGCGGCTGCCCGAGCTCAGCCGCGCGCGCGTGCAGGCCCTGATGGCCCAGGGCGCCGTACGGCTCGACGGGCAGGCGGTGCGCCCGTCGCTGCGCCTGCGCGGCGGAGAGGACGTGACGATCGTCCTGCCCGATCCGGTGCGCGCGCGCCCGGCCCCGGAGGACCTCCCCCTCGCCGTCGTCTACGAGGACGCGCGGCTGCTCGTGATCGACAAGCCGGCGGGAATGACCGTCCATCCGGGCGCGGGACGCCTCGCCGGGACCCTGGTCAACGCGCTCCTCCATCACGTGCGCGACCTCTCCGGCGTGGGGGGAGTGCTGCGCCCGGGAATCGTCCATCGGCTCGATCGCGGGACCTCGGGCCTGATGGTGGTGGCCAAGGACGACGAGGCCCATCGCGCGCTGGCCGCGCAGTTCGCCTCGCGCACGGTGGAGAAGGAGTACCTGGCGGTGGTGCACGGCGTGCCCCGCCTCCGCCAGGGCGTGGTGGATGCCGCCATCGGCCGCGACCCCGTCCACAGGAAGAAGATGTCGTTGCGGGCGACCCGGGGGCGCGCGGCCCGCTCGTCCTACACGGTGGTCGAGGCCCTCGACGGCGCGGCCCTGCTGCGGGTGCGGATCCACACCGGGCGCACCCACCAGATCCGCGTGCACCTGGCCTCGATCGGCCATCCCGTCGCGGGGGACGCCACCTACGGGGGGACCCGGACGCCCTCCTCCCGCCGCGCGGCCGCCCGCGCCGCGCTTTCGTCCCTGCCCCGGCCCGCGCTGCACGCGGCCAGCCTCGCCTTCACGCATCCCGCCACCGCCCTTCGCCTGCGTTTCGAGTCGCCCTTGCCAAGGGACCTCGAAGACCTGCTGGCGATCCTGCGATAATCGGGGCGTGGACCGCCGGCTCCGGCTGGAGCTGCTGCGGCCTCGCCCGCGCTGACAAGGCCCCCCCAGGGCCGGCCGCGGCCACCCCCGCCGGCCGGGTTATCATTGGCGTCCCTCCCGGAGGCTTGATGCCCTTGACTCGACACACCGTGGCCGTCGTCTCCCTCGCCCTCGCCTTCTCCGTGACTGCCCAGGCCAAGTTCGGCATGAGCAAGACACGGGTGACCCTCAACCGCGTGCGGCCGCCCGACATCCTCCTCGTCGGCGACACCGCCAGCCTCGACGTCAGCTCGCGGGCTCGATCCGTCGCCGAGCGCGACCTCGACGTGATCCGCCGGCGCGTCGAGCAGGGCATCTCCGCCGACCGTTCCAAGCGCCTCGTGGAGAAGGGCGGAGACAGCGTGGTCCACGTCGTGGTCGAGGACCTGGAGGCCCGGATCAACAACGACATCACCTACGAGATGAAGTACATGAAGGTGGGCGAGCGCCAGGAGTATGACTCGAAGAAGAAGGCGTACGTCACCAAGGACGTCTACGAAAACCGGAACGTGGCGGTGCCCGTGCGCCGCGTGAAGGGACGGATCGACGCCCACGTCGAGGTGGAGCAGGGAGGGCGGCCAGCCAAGGCCGACGCCGGCGCCTCCTACGAGAACGAGTTCAAGGGCGAGGTGCGCTACCCGGAGCAGGCCTCCTCGGAGAGCTCGCTCGAGGACTTCCTCGTGCAGCGCTCGGCCGACCACGCGGCGGCCACCGTGACCTACTCCCCCGACCCCGTGGAAGCCCTGCTGGCCGTGGACGGCGAGCTCAAGAACGGCAACATCCTGGCCCAGTCCGGCATGTGGAGGGAGGCCCTCGGCAAGTGGGTGGACCAGAAGCCGATGAAGGGGGACAAGGAAGCGGCGCGCATGCACAACATCGGCGTGGCCCACGAGGCCCTGGCCTACGCCCTCCCCATCGACTCTCCCGAGCACCAGAAGGAGCTGGAGGAGGCGCGCGACTCCTATCGCAAGGCGCTGGCCCTCGACACCAGCGAGAAGTACTTCCAGGAGCCGAACCAGCGCATCGACGTCAGCCTCGGCTACGCGGCCAGCGCGCGAGCGTATGCCGACGAGGTCCGGAAGTGGCGCGAGGCCCACGGGCACCGATCGGGTGCGCCGGCACCGCGGGAGGCCCGCCGCACGGACGCCGAGGCTCCTCCGCCTCCGCCTCCCGTGCCGAGCGCGGCCAAGCCGGCGGCCCCCGCGCCGCCCGCCGCCAGGCCGGCCACGGCCAGGCCGGCGGCGCCCGCGCCGAAGCAGGACACCCTGGCCTCCTCGGCGGGGCTGGCCATCCCCCTCCGCAACGGCTCGTTCGAGTCCGGGCTCGACCCCTGGACGGTCGCCGGCAAGGGCGTCGTCGCCTCCGACGCCCGCCGCGGCCGCGTGTTCCAGGCCGTGGCCGCCGCCGCCGCCACCACGCTGTCCCAGCCCGTCACCATCGACGTCGCCAGCGCGCCCTCGGCCACCCTGAGCCTCGACTACAAGGTGGGCGCGGGAGAGGGCAAGCTGCGCGTCCTGGTCGCCTACGACGACGCGGCCGGGAAGCCGCGCACCTCGACGCTCGAGATCACGGCGGGGGACGCGCCGGGAGACTGGACGCCCTGGACGAGCGATCTCCTGGCCCTGCGGCCGAAGGCGGCGCACGTCAAGGAGATCCGCATCATCGCGGAGGGCGGCACCGTCCTCCTCGACAACGTCGCGCTCACGGTACGCTGAAGGAATGACGGACGGGGCCTTTGGCGGGGGCCCGGGCCATCGCGCGCACCGTCGGTCGACGCGCCGCGTCTACGCGGGCAAGGTCCTCTCCCTCGACGTGGACGAGGTCGAGGAGCCGGGCGGCGTCCGCACCACCCGCGAGGTCGTCCGGCACGCGGGCTCGGTGGCGGTGGTGGCCCACCAGGACGACGGCCGCATCGTGCTCGTCCGACAGTACCGCTATCCCGTGGACGACTTCGTGTGGGAGCTGCCCGCGGGCCGCCTCGACCCCGGGGAGTCACCCGAGGAGGCGGCCCAGCGCGAGCTCCAGGAGGAGATCGGCCACCGGGCCGGCCGGCTGGACAAGATCGTGTTCTTCCACACGACTCCCGGCTTCTGCGACGAGGCCATGCACGTCTTCCGCGCGACCGGCCTCGAGCCCTCCGCCCGGCCGGGGGACGAGGACGAGCGGATCGAGGTGCGCGCGTTCACCCTCGAGGAGCTGGAGGACATGATCGACCGCGGCGAGATCCGGGAGGGCAAGACGCTGGTCGCGCTTCTTCTCGAGCGGCGCCGCCGTACCCCCTGACCGGGGGGCGCTCGGCCGGCCTCACCCCGGCCCCGGCCCCGGAGGCGCGCCACCCGAATCGCGCGCCTACGGCTTGCTCACCGACAGCCACACGATCAGGGGCAGGGCGAGGAGAAGCAGGGGCGCGGCGAGCGCCCGCAGCATCTCGTCCATGCCGATGCCGCGGGACAGGTCCTTCGAGAAGGGAGGGGCCGGCGTCTGCCGGAGGCCGCGCGCGATCCACCCGTGGCAGATCCAGGCGTGCATGGCCTCCAGGGGCACCAGGAGAAAGACGGTGAGCCCGACCTTGACCGCCAGCCAGCGCGCGTGCCCGAGGCCCCAGTGCCGGTGGACGACGAGGAGGACGCCGGCGGCGAGGGCGAGCGCGAAGGCGGCGTGCTCGACGGCCAGCACCGGCCCCAGGCGCCGGCGCATCGCCAGACGACCCGCCTCTCCACGGCCGCGCGCGACGAGCAGAGCGCCCTGGGCGGCCAGAAGGGCGGCGAGCCAGGCGGCCAGGGAGACGAGGTGGCCGGCCTGCAGGACGCGATCGAGGAGGACGGCGGACCCTACGTCCGCTCCTCGATGAGGAGGACGTAGTTGATGTTCACCCAGGGCACGAGCACCTGGCTGACCACGTTCTCGATCGTTCCGCCCTCGGAGACGGTGCGCTGCACCTCGAAGACGAGCCCGATCGCATCCGAATGCAGGACGGTGCAGTTCGTGTAGGAGTGGTCCTTGGTCGCGATCTCCTTGATCTTGACCCCGACCATCAGGCCGGCCTGGGTGGCCATCAATACCTTCTTATCTCAGGGGGGGCACTCACGCAGTGTGCGATGGGCGTTTCGCGACCCCCCCTGAAACCCCCCACCGCTGCGCCGCCGCTCCGCGGCGCCGCGCTCCTGAACTCGCCCGTCCACCTGCGTGCGCCGCCGCTCTGCGGCGCCGCGCTCCCGAACTCGCCCATCGGCGAATCGGAGAGCGCTAATCGTAATACTCCAGGCCCAGGTGCGTGATGAGCTCTTCGCCCTTGAGGTGGCGGAGGGTGTTCTTGAGCTTCATGAGCTGGATGAACAGGTCGTGCTCGGGGTAGAGGCCGGGGGCGGTCATGGGGCTCTTGAAGTAGAACGAGAGCCACTCCTGTATCCCGCTCATCCCGGCCCGGCCGGCCAGGTCCGAGAAGAGGGCGAGGTCGAGCACGATCGGCGCGGCCAGGATGGAGTCGCGGCAGAGGAAGTCCACCTTGATCTGCATGGGGTAGCCCATCCAGCCGAAGATGTCGATGTTGTCCCACCCCTCCTTGTTGTCGCCGCGCGGCGGGTAGTAGTTGATCCGCACCACGTGGTGGATGTCGCCGTAGAGGTCGGGGTAGAGCTTGGGCTGCAGGATGTGGTCGAGCACGCCGAGCTTCGAGACCTCCTTGGTCTTGAAGGACTCGGGGTCGTCCAGGACCTCGCCGTCGCGGTTGCCGAGGATGTTGGTCGAGTACCAGCCGTGCATGCCGAGCAGCCGCGCCTTGAAGGCGGGGGCGAGCACGGTCTTCATGAGGGTCTGGCCGGTCTTGAAGTCCTTGCCCGAGACGGGCGTGCCCGTCTTCTTCGCGAGGTCGACGAGGGCGGTGATGTCCGCGGACAGGTTGGGAGCGCCGTTGGCGTAGGGGATCCCCAGCTTGATGGCGGCGTAGGCGTAGATCATCGAGGGCAGGATGTCGGGATGGCTCTCGTCCAGGCCCTTCTCGAACTTCTCGATCGTGGAGTGCACCTCCGAGGCCTCGCGGTAGACCTCGGTGGATCCGCACCACACCATGACCAGGCGGCTCAGGCCATGCGCCTTCTTGAAGCCCTGGATGTCGGCGATGAGCTGGTCGGCCAGGTCACGCTTGCTCTTCCCCTTCTTCACGTTGGTGCCGTGCAGCCGCTTGACGTACGCGGGGTCGAACACCGCCGGCCAGGGCTTGATCTTCTCCAGGAAGCCGCGCAGGGCCTGGAGGTGCTCGGAGTGGAGGACGCCCGCCTTGCGTGCCGCCTCGTAGGCGTTGTCCGCGTAGACGTCCCAGCCGCCGAACACCAGGTCGTCGAGGCGGGCGATCGGCACCAGCTCGTCGATGCGCGGGCTGCGGTTGTCGGTGCGCTTGCCCAGACGCACCGTGCCCATCTGGGTCAGGCTGCCCACCGGGCGCGACAGGCCCGTCCGGATCGCCTCCACGCCGGCCATGAACGTCGTCGCCACCGCGCCCATCCCGGGGAGGAGGACGCCCAGCTTGCCTTCCGCGGGGGCGATCGGACGCCCCCCGCCCGCGCTCTTGCTCATCGAGGAAGTCTCCCTGCAGGCAGAGGTGCTCTCCGCCAAAACGAAGATCCTATCACACCGCCCGCGCCCCTCCGGGCGCGCGCCTTCAGCCCGCGAGGGGCGGCGGGAGGCGGCCGGCGCGGCTCAGGAAGTCGAGGGCGGCGGAGGTCAGCTCACGGTCGTGCCGGGGCCCGACGAAACGCTTCTCCCCCATGTGGTAGTGGAGGATGCCCGAGCGCGCCAGGTTCTCCTCCGTCTCGAACGAGTAGAACATGAGGATCCGGCTGTCCCGCGGAAGCCCGCTGTCGTCGAAGAACCCGAACTGCAGATTGCGCATGAGCACGTCCGGATGGCTCTCCTCGTCGAGTGACCTGTCGTGCCTTTGAGCGATGAAACAGGAGCGGCGACACGATAGTGATCGGCCACGACGTTTGTCAAGATCGATTTCAGCGCGCAACGACGCGGGTCCGCGCGATGCGATGCGGTTTGGACCGCCTCTGGCGCGGTCGCGCGCGCACCAAGAAAATTTCAGGGCTCCGGCCGCGGTGTGGGCCCGGTCACGACCCGCCCGCTGGCCGCGCCCCGCCTCACTCTCCGCCGCGCGGAGCGAGCACGACGAGCGTGGCCCCCCAACCGCCGGACGCGGGCGGGGCGTCGCGGAAGGAGACGACGTCGGGGCGGGCGGCCAGGGCGCGGTGCACCTCGGCCCGGCGCACGCCGCGCCCGCGGCCGTGGACGATGCGCACCTCGAGGAGGCCGCGACGGCGGCACTCGTCCAGGTACTCCTCGACCACCGCCATCGCCTCCGCGGGCGCGAAGGCGTGCAGGTCGAGCTCGCCGGTGACGGGCAGGACGAACGGCTCCGGCTCGTCCTCCTCGCCCGCGGTCACCGCGGGCCGCCGCCGACGGCGGCCGCCGCCGCGAAGTAGGCGGGGAGGTACTCGGAGTCGCCCAGCTCGAGCCGCTTGTAGACCTTGCCGATCGGGTCCCAGGCCGACTCGTCGCGCAGGACCACCACCATCGGCCAGGGCGAGATCCCGGCCAGGCGGGAGCGCGCGGTGGCCGTCCAGCGCCCGCCGAGCGCGCGCGCCATCACCTCGCCGAGGTAGCACCCGAGCACGAAGAGGGCCTCGGCCGCCCCCTCGCCGGTCAGGCCCTCCTCACGCAGGCTCTCCACCTGCGCGTCGACCGCTTCGAGGCTTCCGGGCGAGTAGTCGAGGTCGACGCCGAACTCCTCCCAGGCCACCTCGACGGCGAGCTGGGCGTGGTCGAGCGCGTTGTCGGGAGTGGCGGGATAGCGCAGCTCGAGCTTCACGGGGCGAGCCCATGATACGCGCTGGTGCGAGAGAGACATCACGGACGGGGACCAGGAGACGTCCTGGCCCCCGTCGCGGCCGACGTGGGCGCGAAGGCGGCCTACTGGTTCGGCTTGAGCTCGACCTCGTCTCCGCGAGTCACGGCGCACGACTCCCCCTGGCTCCAGCTGCCGTTGTCGTCGCGGACCATGATCTCCATCTTGACGAAGTTGAAGCTCACCTGGTCGGTGGGCACCTCGCTCCCCCCGCCACCCGTCTGGTAGCTCGAGACGAGCACGTCCGTGAGCTTGATCTTGAGGAAGGCCACCCCTCCCCGCCGGTTCGGCTCTTCCACCGTCAACAGGCCGTCCTTGATGTGATCACCGGTGCAGCAGAAGACCATGAGCTGCGGGGAGGCGATGTCGATGTGCTTGACGATCGAGAAGTCGTTGAAAGTCGCCTTGCCCTGCCCGCCGCCGCTGCCGCTGGAGAGCGACTGCTTGATGCCCCACGAGAATGAGAGCACCTCGATCTCGCCCTTGTGCTTGTGATCCTGGCTCTCGCCCTTGATGCCGTCGAGCTTCAGGAAAGAATCGAATGCCATGATTGATCTCCTCTCCTATGCCCGCAGGGTGAAGATGAACTCGACCGCGTCCCTGCCCGCCGGCCGGGCCGGCACGCGTTCGAGGTATGTGCCCTGGGCCCCGGCGTAGCGGCCGGTCCCCCCGAGAACCGCGCACGTCCTCTCTCCGCCCGCCGGCCCGCCCCCCAGACCGAACAGGCTTCCGTCCGCGAGGACGAAGGTCTGGAACGCGATGTTGGAGGCCGCGGGCAGCGGAGAGCCGAGCGTGTTCTCGAGACAGAAACCGTTGGTGTGGAAGGATCCGACCGTGTCCTTCCCGGCGGCGTCGAGCAGATCCCCGGAGGATACGACATGCTGGGTGGACGAACGGGTCCCCTTCCCCAGACGCGCGGCGTCCCGCCGGCGTCCGAGAAGTTGCAGCGTCCGCGTGGGCGCCTCGGCCGCGGTCGAGCGGGCGTGTACCTCCCCCCCGATCGCGCCGACCCCCAGCGCGCCGCCGACGAGGGCCAGGCCCCGCTGGAGCAGGGTGCGCCTCTTCGGCGTGGGTGTCCCGACATCGTTCATGGTTGCCGTCCTTCCTTCCTTCAATTCCCTTTGTCCGGCGCTGGCCCCTCCCCGGCCCCTTCCGGGACCAGGAAGCCGAGCCCCGCCAATCTCCGCGTGGCCTCTGCGACCACCGACCTCATGCGGTCGCGGTCCGCACCTGCACCGTCCACGAGCTCGTTCACGACCGAAGCGATCGGCCGTGTCCCGTCGCAGCGGCGCAGGAGATGTAGGGTGTATGGATCGATTACGCCGCGGAAGGCCAGACCGCCCGTGAGCTGGATCTCAGCCTCCTCGATCGTGTAGTCCTCCCCACGCCGCCGAAGCTTCTGCACCACGAGGTGGTCCTCGACGAGCCGGAACCGCTCGGCCATGACGTCGGCGTCGCTGGTGAGCGCGCACAGGCGGTCCTGGGCGGCGAAGACCCGGACGATCTCCTCGTGGCAGGGCTTGACGGGATCGTTGGGCAGCACGTCGGCGCGGATCCAGTTCCGGCCGCCGGCCCGCCGTCTCATGATGACCGCCCCCATCCCGATGGAGTCGATCCCCGCCTCCCGGTAGTAGGCGACCCAGGCGTCGAGGGCGGGGCCGTACTCGGTGGGGCCGCGTCCCCGGTTCCACACCGCGGCGTAGGTGAGCCCGTCCTGGACGTCGCCGCGCAGCAGCCAGACGTCGCAGCCGTTGCCCTCCACCCAAGCCCGGACCGGCTCGTCCCACGGCTGTCCGTCGCGGAGCGCCCAGTTGACGAGGATGGTGGCGAATCCCCCCTCCTCGAGGTGGTCGGGGGCCCGCCGCACGACCTCCTCGCTGAGGGAGTCGCCGGGACGGCCGCCGTCCTGGAAGACGAAGCGCGACTCCGGCGAGATCACGTACGGCGGGTTGCTGACGATGAGGTCGAAGCGCTCGCCTTCGACGGGCGCGAACAGGTTGCCCTCGCGGAACTCCACCCCCGACACGCCGTTGAGCCGCGCGTTGAACCGGGCGAAGGCGAGGGCGCGCGGGCTGAGGTCCAGCGCGATCACGCGATCGCTGTGGGGCGCGCAGCGGAGGGACTGGACGCCGCCCCCCACGCCGAGGTCCAGGGTCTTCCGCGACGGCTTGCGGACGGTCAGGCAGTCGAGGGTGACGGCGGGCGCGTTGGTGCCGAGGACGTGATCCGGCTCCATCACCGGCCGCTCCGGATCGGGGGCGTCATGAGCCAGGGCGAGGTCGCCGTGCACGGACAGTCCCACGAGGGCGCGGACTCCGCGCGGTCCCGCCTCGAGCAGGCCGGCCGCCATGAGCCCGTCCAGCGAGACCGGCGCGATCGCGGCCGAGGCCTCCGCCACCGTCTGCCATTGCCGGAGCGAGAAGAGCTTGAGGAGGGTGTTGACGGGCCGGGGGGCGGCCAGGCGGCGCAGATAGAGCGGAAGGTCCGTCCGCATGTGGGCGGGACCGATCTCCGCGCCCAGGGCCTTGCGCGCCCCGTCGCCGAGGAAGCCGTGTTGTTCGAGGACAGCCTTCAGCCCCGCGACATCCTCGACGTCGGCGTCGAGCGGAGCCGGTCGGGTGCGCCCGACCTGCGTTTCGACCCCCAAGAGACCTCTGACGGAGAGGACACGACTATAGGCGCCGGTCGCCGCGGAGTCAACGCGGCTCGACCGGCTCCGCCACCGCCGAGCGCTCCTCCTGGGGCTCGTATCCGAGGTTCGGGGCCAGCCATCGCTCGATGTCGCGGAGGGGGAGGCCCTTGCGACGGGCGTAGTCGAGGGCCTGGTCGTGGCCGATGCGGCCGACCTGGAAGTAGCGCGCCTCCGGATGGGAGAAGTAGAGCCCGCTCACCGAGGCGGCCGGGATCATGGCGAAGGTCTCGGTCAGCCGGATGGCCGTCCGCGCTTCGACCTCGAGCAGGTCGAACAGCGTCCGCTTCTCGGTGTGATCGGGACAGGCCGGATAACCGGGGGCGGGGCGGATCCCGCGGTAGCGCTCGCGGAAGAGGTCGTCCGGGCCGAGGCCCTCTCCCTTCCCGTAT